>JAFTHD010000230.1 GCA_017457585.1 Bacillota bacterium
GATGTATCCTCTCACGATACATTCGATCGGGAGCATCTCCAGCTTCTTGCACATGGTTGCCTTCTTTGAGAACTTCTCCTGCTGGAAGAATTCAGGCATATCTGCGTTGTCTACCGAAATCAGGTGATTAGGAATGATGTCCTCTGTGAAGTCAAACCAGAACTTTGACATCTGCGTGAGAACCGCGCCCTTATCCACGATTTTGTTCTTGAGGATAACGTCAAAAGCGGATATTCTGTCCGTTGCGACCATGATAAGCGAATCGCCAAGGTCATAAATCTCTCTTACCTTACCTTCTT
This sequence comes from Bacillota bacterium, assembly GCA_017457585.1. Next base: position 300 of record JAFTHD010000230.1, read on the forward strand.
TTACAGGTGAATACTCTTTCATTTTTACCTCCGCTGGTTCAAACAATAATACTAATTAATTATATCATAAAACCAGGTGTCCAGGCAGCACAATAATAAACCACTTTTTTCTTTTGAATCATTGACACGGGATTTGCCATGGGGTATAGTGTAATCAATCAAAGGTAATCGCGATTACCTTTGACGAGAAGGAAAGGTAAACCCATGAACACCAACGTCAGCAGGAAGCAGGAACTCATAAGAATAACCAATGAAATACTGCAGGAAGAGGGCAGAAGGGGCATCAGCATCAGAAGGATTTCAGCCGAGGCCGGATGCACGAGTGCCGTCATATACAAGCACTTCGAGAACCTGGAGCATCTGATCATGCTGGCCTCCGTCCAGTTTCTCGTTCCATACATGAACAGACTCGCCCAGGTGTCTGCACGGAGAGATCTGTCGGGAATTCAGATGAACCTGATACTATGGTGGGAGTTCATAAGGGAGGCCTTCGACAAGAAGGACTATTACGAGATGATGTTCGTAAGCGCAGGCAAGGACGAGATGAAGACCTGCGTTGAGGAGTACCTGAGAATTTTCGAGGGAGAGCTTGGATACGTGGACCCTGTGTCTGCCAGCATCCTCTTCAATAACAATATCCACGAAAGAGAGCAGATCAGGCTCAGACAGGCGACTGAAGAAGGACTGATCACTGAAGATAACGCGGAAGTTCTCAGTGAACTTACGGAGGCGGTCTTCATAGGAAGGCTGACAAAGCATGACGAGGACGCAGGAGACGCACAGGAATGCTGCAGACTTATCTTCAGTCTTTATGAAAAGTATGTAAACCAGGGCACGGACCTGGATATAGGAAATCCGGAAATGACGGAGTAAACGAAAGGAGCACTTTATGAGTAACTACACACCAAAACTTGAATGGGCTAAAGAGTGGCTTAGCGAGACGAAGAAACCGTACATCGGCGGCAAGTTCATCGAACCTCACGGGCCTGTTCTCGAATCGATCAATCCGGCAACAGGAGAGGTGATTGGTCACGTTGCTACATGCACTGAAGAAGACGTGAATGCAGCAGTTGCAGCAGCAAGAGACGCCTTTGACAACGGCCCTTGGACCAGCACCATCAGCCACAAGGAGAGAGGCCTTATCATGAGAAAGCTGTCGCAGATCCTGAGAGACCACGTGGAAGAGCTGGGAACCCTCGAAGCACTGGATAACGGCAAGACTTTCCAGGAAGGCTGTGAGGATACCATAAACGTTGCAGACTTCTTAGATTACTACTCCGGTTGGGCAGACAAGTACTACGGCGAGGTAAACCCTGTAGGAGGAGACTTCTTCTCCTATACAGTCAGGGAGCCGGTAGGCGTATGCGGACAGATCGTGCCTTGGAACTACCCTATGGACATGGCAGGATACAAGATCGCACCTGCTCTTGCAATGAGAAACACCATCGTTTTCAAGTCTTCCAGCCACACCATGTTCTCCATGATCAGAACTGCGGAACTCTTTGATGAGTCGGGGCTTCTGCCGACAGGCGTATTCAACCTGATTACGGGGAGAGGCAGCATCGGAACGTACCTGACAGCCCACAACGATGTTGATAAGGTGGCATTCACCGGAAGTACTGCAGTAGGAAGAAAGCTCATCCACGATTCAGCAGATTCCAACCTGAAGCACGTGAGCCTGGAGCTGGGCGGCAAGTCGGCCAACATCATCTTTGACGACTACCCTGATCTGGACTGGGCTATCGAGAGATCTTTCGTAGCCATGTTCTCAGGCAAAGGCGAGAAGTGCTCCGAGCCGACACGTCTCCTGGTACAGAGAAGCATATACGAAAAGGTTCTTGACGGTATGGTAGAGTACGCAAAGAAGAACTGGAAGGTTGGCGATCCGTTCGATCCTGAAACCACGCAGGGTGCACAGGTGAACAAGGAACAGTTTGACAGAATCATGGAATACATCGAAATCGGTAAGGAAGAGGGCGCAAGACTCGTTCTCGGCGGCGACAGAAACGTTGAGGGAGACAATGCAAAGGGTTACTTCATCAACCCTACGATCTTTGCAGACTGCACCAACGACATGAGAATATGTCAGGAAGAGATCTTCGGGCCTGTCCTTGCAGTGATTCCGTTCGATACAGAGGAAGAGGCCGTTGCAATCGCCAACGATACGACCTACGGCCTGGCAGCAGGCTTCTGGACGGGCGACGTATCGAGAACCCAGAGAGTCGCCAACCAGCTTCAGGCTGGCCAGATTTTCATCAACAAGTACGGCTGTTATGAGCACACGAGCCCGTTTGGCGGATACAAGCAGAGCGGCTGGGGAATGGAATGCGGCAACCTGTCACTGGATCTCTACACGAAGAGAAAGTCAATCTGGTACGCATATTAATCGGTAATCGGAACGGTAGAACGGTAAAGGTTTAATGGTAAAGGAGAAACGGATATGAAGATGAAAGCAGCCGTAATGGAAGAAGCGAACAAGCCTTTAGTAATAAAAGAAATGGAACTGGATCCGCCGAAGTCAAACGAGGTTCTCGTAAAGATCCTGGCGACGGCAGTATGCCACAGCGACCTGAACGGACTTGAGGATACGACAGCGCCCGTTCCTATGATTCTGGGACACGAGGGATGCGGCATCGTAGTTGAAGTCGGCGATAACGTTAAAACTTGCAAAGTCGGCGATAAGGTTGTCCTCAGCTGGGATCCGGCATGCGGCACATGCCCTTACTGCAGAGTAGGCAAGACCCACCTTTGTGAGTCCGCATTCGGACCGATGTTCGGAGGAACACTCCTGGATGATACGTCGAGACTTCACACAAAGAGCGGCGGAAATGCATACCACTATTCCCTGCTGTCAACCTTTGCTGAGTACACGGTAGTTCCTGAGATGAGCTGCATTCCTGTAGACCCTGAGATTCCAAGTGCACAGGCCTGCATGATTGGATGCGGAGTCGCAACGGGATACGGTGCTGCAGTAAAGGCTGCAAAGGTAGAACCGGGTTCATCGGTAGCTGTATTCGGACTGGGCGGCGTAGGAACGAACGCAATCCAGGGAGCAAGACTTGCCGGAGCAAGCACCGTTATCGCATGCGACATCAAGGACAAGAACCTGGAAAAGGCAAAGAAGTACGGTGCAACGCACACCATCAATACGCTGAAAGTTCCTGACGTTCCTGCAGCCATCGCTGAGATCTGCGAGGGAATCGGCGCTGACTCTGCAATCGCCGGCACAGGAAATACCATGGTAGGCGCAATGGCATACAACAGCATCAGAAAGGGCGGCACGACCGTAGTGATCGGAGCATATCCGGGAGACGGCAAGATTACCCTTCCGGCAGGCGGCTTCCACAGAACTGCAAAGGTTCTCAGGGGTTCCTTCTACGGCGACGTGAATCCGTTCGACGATTTCCCGAAGATCGCCAAGATGTACATGGACGGCAAGTACGACCTTGACAGCCTCATCATCGAGAAGATCAAACTGGAGGACATCAACAGAGCTTTCGACGCTTTCCACGATCCTGATGGGGACAACATGGGAAGATATATCATCGAATTTGACGAATAACGAAATAAGAGCTAATCGGGAGAATAAAATGGAAAGCGAAGTACTATACGGGGAGCAGACCAAGCTTACAGCCAGAAACATGACCTTCAGCGACTGGAAGCTGAAACACTTCCCGGAGTTTATCGACGCGGCATTAAACATTAAAGCTGCATGCGTTATTGCCAACTTCAGAGCCGGAGAACTTTCCGAGGAGAAGAAGGACGCCATCGTTGCCGCCTGCAAAGAACTGAGATTGGGGAAATACAGAAATCAGTTCATCGTCGACGTATTTCACGGCGGCGGCGGCATCGGTATCAACATGAACTTCAACGAGGTAATTGCCAATAAGGCCGGCCATGACGTTCATCCTGTGGACGATGTGAACATGAATCAGTCCACGTCCGACTTTTGCCATACTGCGATGAGACTGGCGCTGATCTATACGACAAGATCCCTGGTCGGCGTGCTGGACAGCATGTCGGAGACGGCCGCCGCCAAAATTGAAGAGTTCAAACCCTACACCACCATAGCCAGAACTTGCTGGCAGGACGGTATGCAGGTTGAAGCCTCAGCACTTTTTGAAGGATTCAAGCAGGCTCTCGATTTCAGGACAGAGGCCTTCAACAGCAGCTTCCACGAATTGAGATGGATCATCATGGGGTACACCGTAATCGGAACGGGAACTGGAGCGAGCAAAGCCTACAAAGCGGAGATTGAGCAGGCGCTGAGAGAGTATACGGAGCTTCCTCTCGAGATGACGGAAAAGCCGTACGTTCACGCTCAGTACCCGTACGACCTGGTTCAGGTTTCCGAGCAGATCAAGATGCTCTCCGGTATTCTGTCGAAGCTTGCAAGAGACGTCAGAATACTGTCATCCGGTCCTGAGACCGGGCTTCACGAGTGGAATATTCCTGCGGTGCAGAAGGGCTCTTCCTTCTTCCCGGGCAAGGTAAATCCTGTAATCCCGGAGATGATGATCCAGTGCGATATGCTGGTGGCAGGGAATAACTCCATTATGCAGACAGCACTCTCCATTGGTGAGGTTCATCTGAACGTTTGGGAGGAGATGATGGGCTTCCTGCTCCTTCAGAACGTAAGAATGCTGAGGCGTGCCACGAGGTCCTTCAACAGAAGGTGTGTTGCAGGAATTACCCTCGACATGGAAACCATGGGAAGATATGCTAACGCAAGCATTCCGCTTGTGGTAAAATACAAAGAGGAATACGGTTATGAGAAGCTTTCCGAGAGGATTAAAAGAGAAGGTTTAAAGGGTGTAGTGGCAGCTATCAAGGATAGCCGAAGCAAAAGAAAGGATAAGTAATAATGGATTATGCAAAGGAATCCCTGAAACTTCACGAACAGTGGAAGGGTAAGTTGGAAATTATCGCTACAGTTCCTGTTGAAAATGAGCAGGATCTCTCGCTGGCGTATACACCGGGCGTTGCCCAGCCTTGTCTTGAGATTCAGAAGGACTTGAGCAAGAGCTATGATCTTACAGGTCGTCATAACCTGTGCGCCGTTATAACAGACGGATCGGCAGTTCTCGGCCTGGGAGATATAGGCCCTGAAGCAGGCATGCCTGTAATGGAAGGAAAATGCGTTCTCTTCAAAGCCTTCGGCGATGTGGACGCAATCCCTCTCTGCGTGAAGTCAAAGGACGTTGATGAATTCGTAAACGCAGTATACCTTATGTCAGGATCTTTTGGCGGAATTAACCTGGAGGATATATCGGCACCGCGATGCTTTGAGATTGAGAGAAAGCTCAAAGAGAAGTGCGACATTCCAATCTTCCACGATGACCAGCACGGAACTGCTGTCATAACACTGGCAGGCCTTACAAATGCCCTTAAGATAGTAGGCAAAAAACTTGATGAGATCAAGGTCGTAACATCGGGCGCAGGTGCAGCGGCAGTTGCCATCGTAAAGCTGCTGCTGTCCGCAGGCGTAAAGAATGTTGTTATGTGTGACCGAAAGGGCGCAATCTACGAAGGAAGAGAAGGGCTCAACTGGATCAAGGAAGAGATGGCCGCCGTTACGAATCAGGACAAGGTTTCAGGTCCTCTCGAAGAGGCGATTAAGGGCGCCGACGTATTCATCGGCGTTTCGGCTCCTGGAACTGTTACAAAGGAAATGGTCGCTTCCATGAACAAAGACGCTATCATCTTCGCCTGCGCGAACCCTACGCCTGAGATTTTCCCAGACGAAGCAAAGGCCGGCGGTGCAAGGGTGGTTGCTACAGGTAGATCGGATTATCCGAACCAGATCAACAACGTACTGGCATTCCCTGGAATCTTCAGAGGAACTTTCGATGTGAGAGCCACTGATATCAACGAGGAGATGAAGGTTGCAGCGGCAAAGGCTCTGGCTGATCTCATTTCGGACGAAGATCTCACTGAGGATTACATCATCCCTAAGGCATTCGACAAGAGGGTAGGGCCGGCAGTTGCAAAGGCAGTTGCGGAGGCTGCTGTAGCGAGCGGTGTAGCCACGCTGAAATAAACAGGACAAATGGACGAGCAGAGAATCAGAGAAGAGATTATAAGGATAGTCAGAGCTGAATATAGAAACGGCATGGTGAACATGTTCGAAGGCAATGTTTCTGCAAGGCTGGGAGACCGATTCTTTATAACTCCCTCTCAGGTGGCAAAGGAAGACATGACGCCGGAGATGATTATAGAGATTGATGCCGGCGGGGATATCGTCTCTGCTATGGAGGGCATGAAGCCTTCCTCTGAGCGGATGATGCACCTTGAGGTATACAGGCTCAGACCGGAGGTCATGGCGGTCGTTCACAATCACAGTGTATACGCAACGGCTTTCGCCATGAACGGAATGCCTATTGAGACGGACAGGCTGACGGAAGCGAACATGATCATCGGGACGGTGCCTCTGGTGCCCTACGGGACTCCGGGGACAAGCCGCATATACGAGCATTTCTCCGATTACATAGGAGAAACCAAGAGCCTTCTGCTTGCAAACCACGGGCTCATCACCTATGGCAAAAGCCTGCAGCTGGCGTATTCCTATGCAGAGGCCATAGAAAAAATTGCGCACACCATAGCGGTATCGAAGTTATTGTGCGCGGATCCGGATGAAAGCACGGCGATTCCAAGTGATGAGCTGGCGATGCTCAGAGAAATGAGTCAAAACCACTGACTACGAACAGATTAACCCTGAACGATAATTAAGATGAAATACAAAAGCAGGCCGGGCACGGAGCCCTGGCCTGCTTTTGCAGTATCGGTGCTATTCAAATATTTCGTATGACTTCTTGAGAAGTTCTTCGTTTGCATCCTGAATGCTTTCGTATATCGGAAGCATCTTCTGATAGAGCTGGTAGGTCTCCGGGTTAGGGGTGAACTCATCGGTGAATCGTACCATGTTCTCAATTGCAGTATCGAAGTCAGGATAGATGCCTGCGCCCACTGCCGCGCATATTGCAGAGCCGAGGGAGGCCGCCCCGTTGACTTCATTTCTTACAGTGGTGATCCCGAATACGTCTGCGAATATCTGCATGAACAGATCGCTGTTAGAACCGCCGCCGGTGATGATGACCTTATCCAGCGTAACGCCCAGCTCTTCAGTCATATTGAACACGTGACGGCGCATGGTGAGCGCAACACCTTCTAGAATGGATCTGTAGATGTGGGCTCTCTTGTGACGTCCGTCAAATCCAATCATGATCCCTTTGCGGTACATGGCATCGACAGGTGCCAGCCAGTTTAAGACGGTCATAAGCCCGTTGCTTCCTGCCGGAACAGTAGCCGCTTCCTCCGCCATCATCTCTTCCGGTGACATGCCCTTCTCTTCCGCCAGCTTTGCATACCCTTCGCCGAGAACATCTCTGAACCAGCTTACGGTCCACATGCCCCTGCGGATACCGTCGCTGTCGTAGAGGTATCTGTTAGGAATGCTGGAGAACTTAGGCCAGAAGTACTTGGTGTCCTTCACGTTTTCCTTGCCCTCAATCATCGCAGCCGTGTAAGTTCCCAGGGATACGCAGGCGATGTTGTCGCCGCTGCATCCTGTGCCCAGTCCTTCAACGGCCTTGTCGTTTGCAGTTGCCATAACGGGCACTCCTTCAGGAAGACCGGTGGCTTCTGCGGCTTCCGGAGTAATGTATCCGAGGATTTCTCCTGGCATCACAAGGTCGAACATCATTTCCCTCGGCATACCCGTTCTCTCATAGTCAGCCGGATCGTCCGAAAGCTTCCAGTGATCGATATCCACAGGCCATACGCCTTCATAGATGGAGATGCTGTCCTTCTTCTCACCGGTGAGCCTGTATGTGATGTAACCGGAGGAACCTACCACGTATGCGGCGTCAGGGTTCGACCCGTCATAAGGCTGGGATACCCTCACGTCCATCCAGCTAAGAGCAGGCTGGGCGAGGCTTCCGTCGGCCTTGAGATATGCCCTGCAGTAACGGATGGTGCAGAGGCCGATGCCCGCGATGTCAGCAGGGTCGTATGGAAATTTGGCCATGCACTTCTTTGAAGCTGCACAGATGGCGTCCCACCAGTCATCGTCCGGATGCTCAACGTATCCCGGGCGAGGAAGGTCGTATGCCTTTAAAGGGTGCTTGCCCTCGCATACGATGTGTCCCTTTGTATCGAAAACGACGATCTTGGCGCTCTGTGAGCCTTCGTCTATTCCTATTAAATATTTTTCGCTCATGTTTACTCTCCTGCGGTGAATGAATTAGCGAACCAGATATCCGCCGTCAACTACGAGAAGCGTTCCGTTCACATACTGTGCTGCGTGTGATGCGAGGAATACGGCAGCGCCCATCAGATCCTGTCTTTCGCCCCATCTGTCAGCAGGAATGTGATTCTTGATTGTTATGTACTTCTCGTCCTCTTCGTTTCCGGAACCTGTGCCGGAGGTCATAGCAGTCTGGAAGTATCCCGGCGCAATTCCGTTGACTGTGATGCCGTACTTGCCCAGTTCGTCTGCATAAGCCTTTGTGAGGCCCATGAGACCGGCCTTCATTGCAGCGTATGCCGGTGATCCAAGACCGCCCAGGAAGGAGAAGAGTGAACAGATGTTGATGATCCTTCCGCTCTTCTGAGGAATCATATATCTCGCAACTTCATGGCTGAGATCAAATGCACCGGTCAGATTGATGTCGATCATCGGATCCCACTTGTCTCTGCCAAATCCCAGAACATCATCGATGAGGCAGATACCTGCACAGTTGACGAGAATATCGATCGAACCGAACTCCTCTGCACACTTATCTGCAACCTTTGCACAGATGCCGTCTTCTCTGATATCGCCCAGCATGAACTCATATCGTACGCCGCAAGCTTCGATAAGCTCCTTCGTGCTGCCGTCATCCTCAACTGCAGCGAAGCAGAAAATGTTGGCGCCGGCCTTTGCAAGAGCCAGGGCAAAGGTCTGACCGAGACCGCTGTTGCCGCCGGTCACAATTGCATTCTTTCCTTTCAGCGAGAAAAAATCCATGTTGAATTCGTTGATGTCGTAACCCATTTTGAAACCTCCTTAAAACAGTAAAACAAAAAAGAGAAACAGCCTTGGTAATCCGTGCACGCAAAACACGCAAATTACCGCTATCTCTCCAACTCTCTGCAATAACTGTCTAAATAATACCATCGGCATGGTCCGTTGTCAATTGAATTAATGTCAGTATGTCGCAATTTTCTGACAAGTATACCGCCTTTTTGCTTGACAAAACGCCCGTGTGCTGGTAGAATTCATAACAAGAACATAGCTTTAGAGAAGTAGAGTGGCTTTGTGCATTTTTTGTTGTGCACGTAAGAAGTTACTTTTTTTATTACCTTAAAGGAGAATGGATATGGCTATTTCAAGAGAAGCAATCGTAGAAGAACTGAAGAAGATTCTTCGTGAAGAACAGGTAGTGACCGATGAGCAGGTGCTCCGCGAGAGCAGCAGAGACAGATACAGGAAGTATGAGCAGTGCATGGATGTATACACACAGCCGATTCCTGCAGCAGTCGTATTCGCCGAGAGTACGGAGGATGTTGCAAATATACTCAAGTTCGCAGATGGGAACGGAGTCAACGTGGTTCCTCGTACAGGTCAGTCGGCTATCGAAGGCGGCCTTGAAACGGCAAAGGAAAATTCCGTAGTCATAGACGGAACGAGAATGAACAAGGTCATCGAGATCAGCGAGACGAACATGCAGGTAACATGTCAGTGCGGAGTTCCTCTCGAGAGCCTGGAAGATCAGCTTAGAGAGATGGGACTGACGACGGCTCATTCGCCTCAGTCAAAGCCGCTGGCACAGATGGGTGGGCTGGTTGCAACGAGGAGCATCGGTCAGTTCTCAACCCTTTACGGCGGAATCGAAGATATGATCGTAGGCCTGGAAGTCGTATTCCCGGGTGGCAAAGTGTGCAGAATCAAGAACGTTCCGAGAAGATCCGTTGGTCCTGATATCAGACACATCGTTCTCGGTAACGAGGGGGCGCTTTGTTTCATTACGGAAGTAACCGTTAAGATCTTCAAGTATCAGCCTGAAAACAATATCTACATGGGATACAAAGTCGACAACATGGTGGACGGATTCAAGGTGCTCCGCC
>JAFTHD010000231.1 GCA_017457585.1 Bacillota bacterium
CAAGTTCAGAGGCGATAAGTCTATTCTCGATTCAGGGATCGATATTATAGAGGAGAGAACGGGGATTCCGGTGGTCGGGGTGACCCCGTATATAAGAGTGGACATAGAAGATGAGGACAGCCTTTCGGAGCGGATAACCTGTGGGAAAGGCGCAGGCGCCATCGATATTGCCGTCATTGCGCTGCCGAGGATGTCAAACTTTACGGATCTGAACCCCTTCGACATGATAGCAGGCGTCTCCGTCAGATACTGCCGGAGGGCAGCGGATATCGGTGATCCCGACATGGTGGTAATACCAGGCTCAAAGAACACTATAGAAGACGTGCTCTGGATGCGTCAAAACGGCATGGAGGCAGAGATTCTAAAGCTGGCGGAAAAGGGAAGGATGATCTTTGGCATCTGCGGAGGATATCAGATCCTGGGCGAGACCATATCCGATCCATCGGGCGTCGAGAGCGGAGGAAGCGTGCGAGGCATGGGACTTCTGCCGGTAGACACCATCTTTATGGAGGAGAAGACGAGAACACGGGTCAGCGGCAGGTTCACAGGCGGAGGCTTTGAACATGGCGATATGAAGGTGGATGGCTACGAAATCCATATGGGGACATCCACCCTCAGGGAAGGCGGCGCACATCTTCTTGAAATATGCGACAGGGTGACGGGAGATGTAAAGCGCGACGGAGCCTTCCTGGGAAACGTGTACGGCACTTACGTCCACGGTATTTTTGACGGCGAGGGTGTAGCTGGCGGAATCGCCGGGTTCCTTGCGGAGAAGAAGGGAATCCGGTTAGAGGAAGCGGATATGTCCTACGGAGAATACAAGGAGAGCCAGTACGACCTATTGGCAGAGACCCTTAGAAATAATCTGGATATGAAGGCAATCTACAGAATCCTTGAGGAAGGAGCAGAGGTCTCAGATGAGAAGCAGGATTGAAGAAGTAAAACCGAAGGAAATCGAAACGCGAAGCTTTGAGATCATCAGCCGCGAACTGAGTGACAGGACTTTCCCACCGGAGACAGAGATGATCATCAAAAGGTGCATACATACGAGTGCGGACTTCGATTATGCAGACAACCTGTTCTTTTCTGAGGGATCGGTGGAGAAGGCTGTGGAGGCTATCAAGAGCGGCATATCCATCGTTACGGATACCAACATGGCGAAGGCTGGCATTAACAAGGTGTCCCTGGGGAAGCACGGCGGCCAGGTTTATTGCTTCATGGCAGATGAAGATGTAGCTGCCGCTGCAAAGGAGTCGGGCAGAACAAGGGCGTCTGAGAGCATGAGGAAGGCGGCAGAAACCGGCGAAACGTTCATATACGCCGTCGGCAACGCACCGACAGCTCTCGTGACCCTATACGATCTGATGCAGGAGGGCAAGGTAGACCCTGCGCTCATCATCGGCGTGCCCGTTGGCTTCGTAAACGTGGTGGCGTCAAAGGAACTGATCATCTCCTCCGGTGCTCCATGCATTGTGGCTAAAGGCAGGAAGGGCGGAAGCAACATTGCGGCATGCATTGTAAATGCGCTGCTCTACATGATCGATAACGACAGACATTACTGGAAATAAGGTGGAACCTGTGAACGATAACCGACTTACAATCAGCGAACTTATGACAATTTCAGATGAGATAGAACCCCTCTCCGTAAAGCAGATGAAGCTTGCACGAGAGAGGCAGGAGTCCCTTGCAAAACCGCCGAAAAGCTTAGGTCTTCTCGAGGACATCAGCGTGAGGATGGCAGGCATTACGGGAGAAGTGATGTCAAATCCAGAGAAGGCCTGCGTCATAGTGTACTGCTCGGATAACGGCGTAGTGGCAGAAGGCGTCGCATCGGCGCCGGCTTCCGTTACGGCGGCACAGACCATGAACTTCACAAGAAGACGTACAGGCGTAGGTGCACTGGCGGAGAGTTTTGGGGACGAACTGCTCATTGTCGATATGGGCGTGAAGGAGGAAATCCCGGAGTTCTTCTACGATGACAGCAGAGTTCCCTTTAGAGATACGCACAAGATCGTTGACAGGAAGATGAGAAGGGGCACGTGGAACATTGCAAAAGGACCTGCCATGACGGAAGAGGAAGTTCTGCAATGTATCGGGACAGGAATCGAGATGGCCGATGCCGCAAAGCTTCACGGATACGACTTGATCGGGATCGGCGAAATGGGCATAGGGAATACGACCACGAGTGCGGCCATTATCGCAGGATTAACGGGAGAAAAAGCCAGCGCTGTCACAGGACGAGGCGGCGGGGTAAACGATGAAGGCTTTCAAAGGAAGGTGGAAATAGCAGACAGCGCCGTGGCAAGGTGGCGGGCGTCAGAAACTGCAGAGGAGATTGAGACGGGCGCAGCGCTAAGACTTCTGGCAGAGGCTGGCGGATTCGATATATGCGCCATGGCAGGCGGATTTATCGGGGCAGCGAAGAATAGGCTGCCGGTGGTGATAGACGGATACATATCCGCAGCGGCAGCTCTTGTCGCAGCTAAGATCGCACCGGCATCGGCTTCATACATGTTTCCTTCCCACCGATCCGCAGAGCCGGGATATAGTATCGCAATAAAAGCCATAGAGGAAATCAGAAAGGCATACGAGGACAAGGAAGGGATTCACCATGATGACTTCTACGGCGATGATTTCAGACCCATGCTGGATCTGGGCATGAGGCTGGGTGAGGGCAGCGGATGCCCCATCGCCTTCAGGATTATCAGGGCAGCCTGCCACGTGATGAGGAACATGGCTACTTTTGATGAGGCGGAGATTAACGACGACTATCTGGAAGAGGTTAGAAAGGGCGGCTGTTTCTGAGGATGAATATTTTTGTTATCGGCGGAGCCAAAAGCGGCAAATCCATGTTCGCCCAGAGGCTTGCAAAGAAAATGGCATATGAAGAAGGACGAAGCCTCTACTACGTTGCGACCATGATACCCTATGACGATGAAGATAGGGCGAGGATCGTCAGGCACAGAAAAGAGCGGGAAGGATGGGGATTTGAGACCATCGAATGGGGCAGAGATATCGAAAACCTGGTTTACATGAAGGATTTTGACAGAGACGGTGTTTTTCTCATCGATAGTGTGACAGCGCTCGTAGGAAATGAAATTTTTGATGAAAACTGGAATCTCATCGAAGGAGCAGGGGCAAAAGCTGCAGCCGGTCTTCTGAGATTTGCTGAGGGTACCGGCAATACGGTCTTTGTATCCGATTTCCTCCACGGCGATACCTATGAAGGAAGCGGCAAGTATGATTTCAGCACGGAGGAATACATGAAGAGCCTTGCCTACGCCGGCCGGCAGCTTGCAGATGTATGCGATAAGGTGTACAGGCTGAACGCCGGAATACCGGAGGAGTGGAAGTGAGAGTGCAGCAGGCAGGATGTGGAACATATGAAGTATATTAGAGGATTCTTGATGGCATGGGGCATGTTTTGCTGGATACCGTGTCCGTACAAAAAATGGGATGATAAGGCGAGGCTTGCCCAGGTAGCAATGTTTCCGCTTGTAGGGACGATGATAGGTGCGGTCACCTGCTTTTGCTGGTGGATTATCGCAGACGTACTCTTCCTTTCCCCGATCCTTTCGGGCAGCATCCTTACGGGACTCTATTTTCTCTTGACAGGCTTTATTCATCTTGACGGATTCATGGACTGTGCGGATGCAATAATGCCGAGGCATCCCGACCTGGAGCAGAGGCTGAGGATTCTCAAAGATCCACACAGCGGAGCATTCGCGCTCATAAGTCTTGTGTTGATGATCCTCATATTCGCAGGGGCATTCATATCGGTATGCGAGACAGGCTTTGACATCTATAAGGCTTGCGTGTTTATCGTTATACTTACGAGTTCGCGAACAGCTTCAGCGCTCACCGTGATACTTTCGACACCTATGGGAGGCAGTCAGTATGCAGGTAACGAGGGCAAAGCATCGGATGTGCTTCCGGCACTTATCATACTCGTATTGGTAGTGGGAACTTGTGAATTCATGGTCAGTGGTTTATCCGTGATGACATTCATATTTGAGCCGTTTACCAATTTTGCTGCTCTTGCAGTCCTTATAACGGGGATTCTCGCAGGCAAATACGATATTCAGAAGCTTGGAGGAATGAACGGTGATATTGCAGGCCATCTGCTGGTGCTGTCGGAGCTTGCAGGGATGTTGGTAATGGCGATAGAATTTGCTTAGCGCTATTTCACAAAGAGGTGTACATTGATTTTTATCTTCGGAGGCGCATATCAGGGAAAGCTTGAGTATGCCATGAAAAATTATAGTATAACTGAGGTATGTGACTGCGGTGACGGACGGGAGCCTGATCTCAGCGCAGATGCCATATGTGGAATTGCTGGCTACGTGATGGAATGCGTCAAAAACGGCAGGGATGCTGCATTGTTTTTTGAGGGCAACAGTGAAGCTCTTCGCGATAAAATCCTCATAAACACAGACGTTTCTTCAGGAGTAGTGCCGGTAGATCGACAGGAGAGGGAATTTCGCGAAATGAATGGCCGCGTGAACATCCTTTTGGCTGAAATGGCAGATAAGGTGATCCACGTATTTTGTGGAATCGGAAAAACGATGAAATAGCCGGGAATTGTGATATAATGACTCAGGAAAGGCAGGATGAAAAAATGACTACTAACCTGAACAGAAAAAACAGCATAATCCCTTCAGTGGTGCTGTTCGTTGTTTTCATAGTATATACGGTGATTGTTACAGTTGCAGATGTCAGACCAATCGGACCATATGATTCAGGGGTTGGACTGGGGACTTTGAACAAAGCATTTGCAGGGGCTATCGGAACGCATATGTTCTGGTACCATATAACCAACGTGCTCGGATATCTGGCTCTGATCATGGCAGCTTTCTTTGCGTTCGTCGGAGTACTTCAGCTGGTGACGAGAAAGAGCTTAAAAAAAGTTGACAGGGATATTATCATTCTCGGATGTTTCTACATAGTCGTGCTCGCATGCTATGTTCTCTTTGACAAGTTTGCGATAAACTACAGGCCTGTAATGATGGACGGAGGACTTGAAGCCTCATATCCTTCCTCTCATACGATGCTCGCAATCTGCGTTTTCAGCACATCCATTCTGCAGCTCAGGTGGAAGATGAAGGACGAGCAGTTGAGCAAAATCGTGCAGTGCGTTCTGGCGGTGTTCATAGTGATAACCGTTGTCGGGAGACTGATATCGGGAGTACACTGGCTGACGGACATCATAGGAGGCGTTCTCCTTTCGGCGCTTCTTTTATCCCTCTATTGCTGGTTTGTCACAGAGGCCGGCGGCCCGGGATATTCAAAATCTCCGGCATCAGGCGACATGGGAAAAAGGAGAACGGGCAGAGGCCACACCGCCTCCGCTGACGGAGCGTACAGAACTCGCGCCGCTTCCGTAAACGGAACGGGCAGAGGCCACACCACCTCCGCAAATGGAGCAAACAGTACTGCTGGCTTCGGGTCAGAAAATCGCAGGAGATCGAGCAGGGGCAGAAGCCACGGCAGATTAGACAGATGAGCGAATCTGCTTAGCCGTTAGAAACTGTATCTTACATAGAGAAATAAAAACGAAAAAGAAGCAAAAAAGAAACACCGAATATAGAATTGCGGCTCTGAATGTGCAGGTACAGCAGATATCTTATTACCCACATATTCAGAGCCGCAATTCCTTTATGGGATCCGGTGTTTACTCATCATAAATTTCGCAGTAAGTGCCCTTTGGGATGTTCTCGTATATCCACTTGGCATTTTCGATTTCAAGCCGTATGCATCCCTTTGATACCGATTCACCGATGGTAGGATCCTGAATCGTCTCAGGAGAACTTGCGATTTCATAAGGAACGGAATGGAAGAGGTAAGGCCCCCAGATTTTCGTGGCGTACCATAGCCTTCCGCCCTCTGAGTCAAAGTACTTGAAATGGTAGTAGTTGGTGTTTACAGTCCCCATCTTGTATGTGTCCCTCGGGGTCTCATGCCCCGGTCTGCCGTCTGAGCAGTCCCAATACTGAAGCCTCGACCACTCGCCCTGAGCACCCTCATAGATACCGACCTTGTGAGTCTTGCAGTTTACAAGGATAAGGTATTCCGTATCGCTTGCAAGTTCCTTTGCTTTATCATCCATCCTGTCTCTGTCTGTTGCCTGAAGCTTGCCGTCCGAGGCAAATGAGTATTCTTCGCCATCGATCGTCCTGTCACCGGTGGCCATGATGCCGGAAGCGTCGAAATAAAAGGTGTCACCGCCTATTTCTTTCCAGCCGGTGACGGTCTGACCATTTTCATCGTTATAATAGATGTTGCCTTCCGCTTCATGAAAACCGACAACTTTTATGCTGGCCTCTGTGGTTTTGTCTGCATGGTGCAGGAAAATCGTTCCTATGCCGAATGCCAGTACAATTCCGAGCAGAACCGCTGCCATTCTGATCTGATTAATTCTTCTCATAGTAGTCCTTACTTGTAAATGATAACTTTCGTGTTCTTGCCGATATGATCGTATATCCACTTGGCATTTTTGATGTCAAGTCTGATGCATCCGTGCGATACGCCCGCTCCCAGTCTTCCGTCCTTAATCTTCACCGGTGTTTTCGCTCTCGTATAGAGCACGGAATGGAACAGATAGCCGTTGTATATTCTCGTTGCATACCAGCACCGGGAGCTGTAAGAGTCGAAATACCGCTGCTTGTATTTGCGGCCGAGATACTTGCCCGTCTTGAATGTACCTTTGACTGTAGGGGTTGATTTCTTGCCGTCACCGCATTTCCAGTAATGTATTCGTTTCCAGTTGGCTTTCTTGCCCTTGTAAACGCCAACCCTGTGGGTAGAACAGTTTACGAGTATGAGATACTTGGTCTTGCTGGACTCCGAGTATGCCTTTACGTCCATCTTGCCGGAAGCACCCTTGTTAAGTTTGCCATCCTTGCCAAAGGAATAGACCTTGCCGGATATCTTTTTGATGCCTTTAACCGGCTTCCCCTTGGAATCGTAGTAATACTTGCTGCCATCGATCTTCTGCCAGCCTTTAAGGATTTTTTTCTTTTTCTCAGAAGACGCTTTGGTGGAAGCTTTCGTTGCGGCAGAGGAAGCTTTTGATGTAGTCGATGCGGCGCTGCCTTCGCTTCCCGATTTGGTAGAGTCTGTTACAGAAGGTTCTGTTTCGTGAGCAGCAGACTCTGAAGGCTCTGCGTTTACAGTCTCAGAGGCTTCCGTCTGCTCCGCGCCGGAGGGCTGCGAAGGATCAATATCGGCCCAAACGGGAACAGCCATGACAAAAGCTACTGCAAAGCTTGTCGCTGCAGATAGAAAGATCCTGATTTTTTTGCTCAGCCTCTTTGATTTCATAGATATCAGCTCCCGTTACTTGCAAAAGCGTATACGCATTCATTATAATGGCAAACCAGGAAACAAGTCAACAGAATGGCAGATACCTTATGATTCCGTTCATAGAGAGCGACGCGCCTTCCTTTGAAAACATCGTGCAGCTTGGAGGGTGGTATTTCACCATCATCGGGCTGGGGCTTTTTAGCCTCTATGCGCTGCATATATACAGGCAGTCCCTTATGGGGCTGGGGAACACCATCTGGCCGCTTCTTTCGGGCGCAGGCGAATTTGCCGGAAGGGTGGGAACTGCCACCGTCCTCGTGTGGTTAATAGGCTACAGAGCGCTTCTCGGGGCAGAGGTAGCAGCCTTTATACTGGCGGATCTGTTTCCCGTTGCGCCTTATTATATTGTTCTTAGAAAGCGTGAAAGAGAACACAATTATTATGCAAAAAATGAATAAAACTTGACAATTTGTATTGCATTACTCCACATTCCGCGATATTATAAGAATATATATTTTAACTATTATATTAATGATGAAGAAACAGGTGAAGATATGAAGTGGAGTACTCCTGAAGTGAAACAGCTCAATAAGGAGCTTGTAAGAGAGGCGGTAAAGGAGCTTGGAGAATGTACCAAATCCGATGTGGCAAAGGAAACGGCGCTTTCCGTGGCAACGTGCAATACGCTGCTCAACGAGATGCTCGAGGCAGGTGAAATCGTCAAGCAGGATCAGGAAGTGGCAAAGATGGGAAGGCCTGCTGACAGGTTCGTATATAATTCCGAATATCATCACGTTCTTGGACTTATGATCAGAGCCGTCGATTCCGTCACCGAGATAGCAAGCTTCGTGGCTGACGCGACGGGCAATGTGATAAAGAGCGAATCGAAGCGCATCGTTTCACCTACACAGCTTTCCATAGATGAAGTAATCGAGTCAAACCTGTCAGAGGATGAGCTGATAAAGTCCATCAGCATAGGAATCCCAGGCGTAACGAAGAGGGGTATCGTAGAGCGGTGCGATATTAAATCTCTCGTCGGCGCAGACCTGCAGGGAGCCTTTGCAAAAGAATACGGCCTCGACGTTGAGGTAAGAAACGATATGGATTTCGTGTCCCTGGGCGTATTTAACTACGAATTCGACGGTACAGGGAACCTGGCGGTAGCCTATTTCCCTGAGCACAGCAGCGGTTATGTGGGCTGCGGATTCATCATCAACGAAAGGCTTTTGACCGGTTTTTCAAAATTCTCCGGCGAACTTTCATATATATCAGAGGGCTTCGGCATAAGCAGAGCCGCAGTCAAGGAAAAATGCCAGGATCACGATGAACTGGTGCGTCACGTTATGAGGATGGCGCTTGTCATCGCGACGACCATTGATCCGGAGGCGCTGGTGATTATGAGCAGCAAAGTTACAGAGGATGACCTTGCCGTCATTCGAAGCGGACTGGGTGACATATTGACCGACAACCACGTGCCGAAGATAGAGCTGGGAAAAGATGTGCTTGAGAGCTACAGAAACGGTCTAATCGTGGCCGCAATCAACAGGCTGGATTTCCCTCTCACATGCCCGATATAAGGAGAAGGCATGCAGAAGAAACGAAGGTAGATGCACTGGCGGTTGCAATCGGAAACGCCCACGGATTTTACAAAGGCGTGCCGGTGCTCTCCCACGAGACACTTTGCGAAATCTCGGAGCGCGTTAAGGTGCCCCTCGTGCTTCACGGAGGAACAGGGATAAGCTGGGAGGACTTCCGGAACGTTATCCGCGAGGGAATCCGCAAGGTGAACATCGCGACTGCAAATCTCAATGCCTGCACCATGGGAGCACGGGACTATCTAATTGCAGCAGAGCACCCCGACTACTTTGGCATGAATGAAGCCATGGTTTCTGCCACATTTAATAATGTGGCAAGGCACATAGACGTTTTTAATATGACTCACCTCCTTTAATTCGGGTGACAATAGAGTGTATAGAAATGATTATCGAAAAACATCTGCCAGTCAGATGTTTTTTGGTGTGTGTGAAAGTATATGTATGATATAATAAATCAGACAATTATGTAATTTGGAGGTATACGGATGAAAACATGCGCTAAATGCGGTTCTATTTTTGCGGACGATAAGCTGTCATGTCCTTTCTGCGGTGGGGCGCCTGTTGGCAGCGGTCAGGGACCGCACGTTAATCAGCATCAGGATATTCACAGTAAATACGGCGATCAGAAGACGGCGGATACGGGATACTATAAGGTAAACGATGCAGGAATGCGTATAACCGACTGGTACGAGAGCCTTTGGTTTATCATAGTTACGGCTCTCGTAGGTGCATGGCCGATAACCATTGCCATGATCGCTCTCAGAATATATAGAAACAGCCTGTTCCAGACGGTGCAGCCTGTGAGACCGGGGCAAAATGCGCAGAAGCCGGGACAGCAGGCTGGGCAGAACGCCCAGGGCAAGACGGGCTCCGGAGTCAACCAGGGACCTGCCAAGCCGAATCTTTCGTCTTCAAAGGGTACGGGCAAGCTCATAGCAGGAAGTATCTTAGGCGGCGTAGGACTCCTGGTGGCCGGCAACATCCCGGGAAGCGGAGACGGCATGCTGACCCAAGGAATTCTGTCAGCAATGCTGGTAGCCGTAGGTGCGATTCTTGTAGGTTCCTTTATGACGACCAACAAGAGCATGCACATGTACGAGGCGCTCATCGATAATCGCGGCAACACAAAGATCAGCTTCATAGCTTCAAGGGTAGGCAAGAAGGTTGACGTTGTAAGGACGCAGCTTCAGAAGCTGATCAACAAGGGATTCCTGGCAGAGCCGGACAAGGGCATTGCAGCGTATATTAATGGCGAGTACGACCTGGTTGTCATGACAAAGGACGGCAAGCCTATCGTTCCGGTTGAAGAGACAATGGCGAAGGAAATCGCAAAGAAGAAGGCTAAGGAAGCGGCTGATGCGGAGAAAGCAAGGCGTGATGCAGCAGTTACTCCTGAGGACAGGCTTATCATAGCCCTCGGTGATGCAGTTGACGCGACCAAGGATATCGATGCTATAGAATATCTCCAGAGGATAAAGAATTCCGTTGTCAATATCAAGAAGCTTCTGGCAGATAATCCGGAAGAAAACGACCGCAAGAGCGTTCAGAAGATGAAGGAGTCATATATTCCGAGCACGATTCAGATGATCGAAAAGTACGTGGACACTACCACATCGGAGGATGCGAGAAACCAGATCAAGGGCATGTTCTCTACCATGGCTACAGCGTACAAGAACATAGAGAAGCAGCTTCAGGAAAAGGATGACATCGATACGGGTATAGACATCGAGGTGCTCAAGCAGACTCTCGCAAGGGACGGACTGCTGGATCCTGATTTTAACGTGAAGGCGTAAGTTACTGTGATATTAAAATAATGTTATTTTGAGAAGGAGAACTGAGAATGGCAGATATGTTTAATGATGTAAAAAACGATGTAATACCGGAAGCAGAAATCAAGCTTGAAACGGAACCTGCAGTGGAAGTTGAAGCGGCACCTGCAGCACCTGTTGCGCAGGCACAGGCAGTTCAGGAAGTTGCGGCAGGCGCAAACATGGAACTGGTTATGCCGTCCCTTACACTCGACGCTATGGATGAAGCCGTCGTTGAGAAGATGGAAGAACAGGACAAAGAGGAATTTAAGCTCCAGTCATTCTCTGAAGAAGAGCTTAAGCAGATAAACGAATTCGCAGAAAAGATAGATCTGCACGACTCCAACTTGATGGTTACCTACGGCGCAGGCGCGCAGAAGAGGCTTTCCGACTTCAGCACGGAGACGCTGGCTCAGGTAAAGAACAAGGACCTGGATGAAATTGGAGATCTGCTCAGCGGACTCATGGCTGATCTCAAGTATGATCCTTCAAAGGAAAAGAAAGGACTCTTCGGGCTCTTCGGCAAGAACGCAAACAAGCTGGAGCACTTTAAGGCTTACTACGGGAAGGTGGAGACCAGCATCGACTCGGTAACAAAATCTCTGGAAAAGCACCAGGAAACTTTGCTCAAGGATATTGCGATTCACGACAGACTTTACGAGAACAACAAGCTTTACTTCAAGGAACTGACCATGTACATTGCGGCAGGTAAGCTTGCACTGGATAAGGCGAGAAACGAGGAACTTCCGGCACTGAAGGCAAAGGCAGAGGCGTCCGGTCTCGCAGAGGACGCGCAGGAAGCACGAGACTTTGCATCCATGTGCGAGCGCTTCGAGAAGAAGCTTCACGACCTGGATCTGACGAGAGCTGTTTGCCTGCAGAACGCACCGCAGATCAGGCTTACTCAGAACAACGCCATCATCCTGAGCGATAAGATTCAGACGACGCTCATGAACACCATTCCAATGTGGAAGAATCAGCTGGTCATCACTATGGGACTGGCTCACAACAAGGAAGCTGTTCAGGCGCAGCAGATGGTTACCAACACGACAAACGATATTCTGAAGAAGAACGCAGAACTGCTTCACCAGGGAACCGTTGAAGTTGCAGAGGAGAACGAGCGCGGTATCGTGGACATCGAAACGCTCCAGCACACCAATGAAGAGCTTATCGCTACCATCGACGACCTGATGAAGATTCAGGAAGAGGGCAGACAGAAGAGAAGAGAGGCAGAGGCAGAGCTTACGAGAATCGAGAATAATCTCAAGGCTAAGCTGATCGAGATTTCAAAGTAGGTGCGCCCCTTCGTGGCGGCCTGTTGCAGTGCTCTGCTCCCCGTTGCAATACCTAAATGCGGTTTTTCGTGATTTCAGAATTGCAACACGCCGATTATAATACCTAAAACGTATTTTTAAGGATTTCAGAATTGCAAGTTCTGGGATTACAATTCTATATTAAGAAAAACTCGATTTCAGAATTCCTTTTAACGATTTGCAATTCTGAAAGCGGGTTTTTTTGCGTTTAGGTATTGCAGGCACAAAAGCAAAGGAGACAATATAGGCTGTGATGTGACAGGCTCTCCTGAGAGTGCGGCAATACAAAACAAAACGGCACCATGTCCTGCGGTGCCGCCTCGTTTGTTTCATTGTTATCGTTTTAAGTTAGAGGAAGGATTTTTATTTCTTTTGTTCCTTGGAACAATTATAATATAGACTGTTTATGTGCAGATTTATGGGTGGGAATGTGAAGGTTTCTTGAAGAAACATGCATGATAATGTGATGAGCCGTCGGTACAGTATTTACGGTCGTTTTGCAAGGGATTACTTCTCGAGAGTGTAACATATGTCTTGCCGGTTAAGACATAATTTACGGTTGTTTTTGCAAGAAAACGTTACTTTTTACTTCAAGTGTGCTACAATACACACATGTGCGGATGTAGTTCAATGGCAGAACTTCAGCTTCCCAAGCTGATAACGCGAGTTCGATTCTCGTCATCCGCTCCATTTACCACAGGGGAACAACAGGCCGCATGTGCGGCTTTTGTTGATTTTGCAAGATGATGAGATACTGCCATTTGGATATGCAGTAGAACTGTTTACAGAGGTCTTGAGGATGAGTAAATATACTATTATTTTTGGAAGCCCGAGAAAGGCAGGGAACACAGCTTCGCTTCTGAAGCCTTTTATTAACGAGCTCCGTGAAATGAATGCGGATATAGATTATTTTGATATTTATGAAAAGAACATCGCCGGGTGCAGAGCCTGCCTGCACTGCCAGGAAGATGTGGGCAGCATAAACTGCACAATTGACGATGATATGCAGCCGATTCTTAAGTCCATTGCAACGAGCGATACGATCGTTTTGGCATCGCCAATTTATGCATGGTCGGCACCTGCACCCATGAAGGCGGTCATAGACAGATCGATTTATTCCAGCTGCAAATATTACGGTGACGACCCTTACGGTCCTGCGCTCCTGACGGGCAAAAGGCTGGCACTGGTGGTGACATGCGGATATCCGGTGGAGACGGGCGCAGACCTTTATGCGGAAGAGATGAAAAGGTACTGCAAACACTGCGGAATGGAGTTCGCAGGATACATATGCGAAAGACAGAGAAATCTTAAAGAACCGTTTATGGACGAATCGAAGATAGATAAGGCCGGTGAGTTTGCGAGAATTCTCGAAGGGATATGATGAAAGGAGACAGGCATGAATAAAAAAGTTTTGGCAGCTTCCATTTTGAGCATATTAATGATCTTAGGTATGTCGTCATGTGGCAATGGATTTGATGCATATACATATGTGAAGAGCTCGCTTGATGCCGTTCAGACAGGGGCAGTAAGCGATGAACTGGCAAGCATATCAAAGGAGTCAAAGGAGGAACTGCAGGAGGATATCGATAAGCTGAGAGAGGATATTGAACAAAGCCTTCTCGATGCGCTCGGAGACGAAGAAAAATATATTTCTGATGATGCAAAGGATTCTATAAAAAGCGCTGCAGACGGTCTCTTCGAAAAGATGAAGTACGAGGTGTCAGAGGATGTGACAAGAGACGGCGATGACTATACTGTAACTGTCAATGCATATCCCATGAACTGCATAGATGATTTTGCAGACTGGCTGCAGGGAGATTTTGTATCGGAGTGGACGGAAAAGGCAGGAAACTACACATCTACGGATAAGCTTCTAAAGGACATGTACGCAGCATGTTTCGAAAAGCTGGACGATTTGGTACAAAACACCGAATATGGTGACCCGCGTGAGATGAAGGTTCACATTTCTCCCGATGAAGATGGCGTGTACCAGCCTGATGACGAAGACATCGAAAGTCTCGTCATGACTCTTCTTGGGACCTCACAGCTTACGGATTTGGCGGAGTAGGTGCATTTATGTCTGACGAAAAAACAAACATCAATGATATTCTGACAGAATTAGAGAGCCTTGGCTCCATTGCAGATGAACTTGAAAGCTTTCGCGATCCTTTTGAGGATTCCATCGAAGCATTTAACGGCGATCTGCCGGATGATTTCATGGCGGGCGGTATTACCCGGATGCCGGGTATATTTCCGGGATCAGGCGGAATCTCGATGCCGGGAGCGCCGAAGGAAATCGGGCTCTTTGATACGGTTATCGTCCACGGCTTCAGATCGGATTACAAGCTGACCTTTGAAGAGACAGATGAGGGTCTTGTAATAAGCGTGGCGCAGGAATAGACGGAAGATTTTTCGGAGCAGAAGAGCACGTGCATGACATTTCATATGAGATGATGAGCGGCAGTTCAGTAAGAGAATAGAAGCAAATAAGCATATCAATAAATGAAATCATTAAGATTGCCCTATAGCAGATGAAGGCTATAGGGTTTTTTGTTGCTTACTTTTCCCAAAGCAGGCTTATAGGACAGAAGTCGGAAATGTCTATTGAACTCGTCACAAAATAAACAAATGGTAGCGGCAACGTATACAAACGTGATACTGAAAGCGGCTCTTTGAGCGTGATAAAATACCTCTGATAGAGGTAATGCCTGCAGCTGGATATGATTGAGCATCAGCCTGTGACAGAGAGACAGGTGAGAACGGATGACGGCATAGGAATTGAGGTGTTTGAGTTTATTGTATGAATCGAAATAAATTGCTATTAGGAGTGCTGCTTTCAGGACTTTTTATTGGAAATGCAGTTTATACGCTTGCTGATTCAGATCGAAATCCGCAAGTGTACAAAGATATAAATGAAATGGATTATGAGGTGGCGGAGGTCATCTCCGATTTTGATGTCCCTATGGATCTGACGCAGATGGAGCAGGAACAGGAAGACGAACCGGAGAACCAGGAAGAAGAGGACAGACAAAAGGAGGACAAGCCGGATCAGCAGAAACCTCCGGAAGAACCTGATACCCCGGATAAGCCAGAAAATCCTGATACGCCGCAGCCGCCGGAGGATGTGACGCCACCGGAAGATGTAACGCCACCGGAAGATGAGACTACACCGGATGAAGATGTGACGCCACCGGAAGACCAGCCACAGGACGATGATGTAACACCGCCGGATGATGAACAGAATCCTGATGATGACAGTGAGATACCGGGAGATGAAGGGGACGATGGAGATGATATATCAGGCCCTGGTGAAGGCGGAGGCGCAGGGGACGACATCGGTCCTCCGGCTGATGAAGTCAAGGAACTGACCGGTATTACAGTCGTATGGGCAGGCAAGGACAGCATCCCTTACGGGACATCCTTTCCGCGCGGCGCCATACATGTGACGGCACACTACAGTACCGGCCCGGAAGATGATGAAGTTGTCTCTTCATGGGATTACAACGCAGATTCATATCACCCGAATCAGGTTGGATCGGGAACTTTGAATATCACCTATCAGGGAATGTCTGCCAGCGAAACCTATACGATTCTTGATGAACGTATAGGGCTCGCCAACGTTTCAATGTATAAAACCGTGTACGAATATGGCGATGCGCCATCCAAATCTGACATCATCGCCAGTGCCCGAATGGCCGGCGGCGGGCGGGAACCGCTTTCTTCCGATGAATTCTCCATCGGGAATATCGCAACATCGGTCGGCACTCATACATTGACTGTTTCCTACATGGGCGAGCACAAAAGTGTGACGTATGAGATCAGGAATTACGTGGTTGGGATCAAGGTCGACTCCTGGAAAAAAGCGAACAAGTACAGGTTGAATAATCAGGATAAATTCAAAAGAACCGATGTTGTTCTCGTGGAGAAAATGGCAGACGGGTCCAAGGGAAGCCAGATCACAGACTTCATGTATGAAGGG
>JAFTHD010000232.1 GCA_017457585.1 Bacillota bacterium
ACCTTTTCAAAGAATGTGTCCGGCCTTGCCGGATTGAACACCTCGTTGCAGTACATGACTGTGACGAGGTTTTCGGTGTCTGAGAGGTTGATGATGTTATGGGTATAACCAGGGAGCATGTGGACGCACTGGATATTGTCACCTGAAACCTCGAACTCTATCACTTCATCTGTACCAATCTTGCGCTCCTGTATCAGGCCATGGCCGGAAACAACAATGAAGAACTCACACTTCGTTTTGTCCCAGTGCTGGCCCTTCGTAATGCCAGGCTTCGAGATATTGATGCTGACCTGACCGCAGTTCAACGTATGAATCAGTTCGGTAAAGGAGCCTCGATCATCGACGTTCATCTTCAAGGGGAAGGCGACCTTCTCCTTGGGGAGGTAGCTGAGATAAGTGGAATAGAGGGCCTTCTCAAAGCTATATTCTGGTATCTCAGGAATCAGCAACGTCTGGGGCTGGGCTGAAAACTTCTTCAGCAGCTCTATAATACGGCCAAGCGTCACCTTATGCGTAAAGCCGACAGCACAGTATCTGCCGTCATCCTTCAGGAAAACATCCAGCCCGTTAAACTCACAACGATGCTCTTTGCCCTCCAATGCCAACAGCATACCATTGACGAGGTCGTCTATATAGAGCAGTTCCAGCTCTACATTAGGATCGTTTACGGTATATGGCAGGTCATTGGCAAAGGCATGACAGAACGTGGCCACAGCACTGTTGTAGTTGGGACGGCACCACTTGCCGAAAAGATTCGGGAAGCGGTATATCAGGACTTTCGCCCCTGTCTCTTTCTGATATTTCAGAAACAACTCTTCGCCGGCTTTCTTGCTTCGCCCATATTCAGAATCGCCGAAACGGCCCGTCAGGGAGGCTTGCTGGCTGCTGCTAAGCATCACAGGACAGGTATTACCGTACTTCCTGAGGGTATCAAGGAGGGTGGAGGCGAAGCCGAAGTTGCCAGCCATAAATTCGCTTTGTTCCTTGGGGCGGTTGACTCCTGCCAGGTTAAAGACGAAGTCGGCCTGCTGGCAATATTCTTCAAGTTGTTCGTTTGAAGAATCGACATCGTATTCGAAAACCTCGTCTATCTGAAGATTCGGACGGGTCTTGTCTTTTCCGTCACGTATATTTTTCAGGGCGCAACAGAGATTCTTTCCGACGAATCCTTTTGCACCAGTTACAAGAATGTTCATTCAATTGAGAAAATGAGAATTGAGAATTGAGAGTTGAGAATTATTTCGCAAGATTCTCAATGCCCTTAAGTTCATTCTGGATGTATTCGAGGGCAGCGATTTTGGCCTTGGTCTCTTCGAGATTCAGGCGGCGGGTATTGTCTGAATTGAATTCTTCGATCGTGGCCCGCTTGGCATCGCCCTCACGGAAATACTTATCGTAGTTGAGGTCACGATTGTCAGCTGGTACGCGATAGAAATCGCCCATATCCTCTGCCTTGGAACACTCTTCCTTGGTGAGCAACGTCTCGTACATCTTTTCGCCATGACGGATGCCTATCACCTTGAGGTCCTCCTTCTTGCCTCCAAACAACTCACAGACAGCCTCGGCCTGCGTCTGGATGGTACAGGCAGGGGCCTTCTGGACGAGGATGTCGCCATTCTGGCCGTTCTCGAAGGCAAAGAGTACGAGGTCGACTGCCTCCTCAAGCGACATGATGAAACGGGTCATCTTGGGTTCTGTCAGCGTGATGGGATTGCCCTGACGGATCTGGTCTATCCAAAGGGGAATCACGGAGCCTCGGCTGCACATCACATTGCCATAGCGGGTGCAGCATATCTTGGTGTTGCCAGAGTTACGGGACTTGGCTACAGCTATCTTCTCCTCGATAGCCTTTGTGATGCTCATGGCGTTGATTGGATAGGCGGCCTTGTCGGTGGACAGGCAGATGACGCACTTCACACCGGCATCAATGGCAGCGTCGAGCGTATTGTCCGTACCTACCACATTGGTCTTCACGGCCTCCATCGGGAAGAACTCGCAACTGGGCACCTGCTTCAGGGCTGCTGCATGGAACACGTAGTCGACGCCCTTAATGGCATACTTCAACGTGGACTTGTTGCGGACATCGCCAATAT
>JAFTHD010000233.1 GCA_017457585.1 Bacillota bacterium
ACAGAGAAACGAGATCGAAAGAGGCCAGGTACTGGCAGCACCGGGAACAATTCATACACATACAAAGTTCAAGGGTGAAGTATACGTACTGAAGAAGGAAGAAGGCGGAAGACATACACCGTTCTTCAACGGATACAGACCACAGTTCTATTTCAGAACAACAGACGTAACAGGCGATCTTCAGCTTCCGGAAGGAACAGAGATGTGCATGCCTGGAGATAACATCACAATGACAATCGAACTGATCACACCAATCGCAATCGAAGAGGGACTGAGATTCGCAATCAGAGAAGGCGGAAGAACAGTAGGATCAGGCGTAGTAGTAGAGGTTATCGAGTAATTTCTGCCATACGAACCTAACCTGGCGAAGAATGAGCCGTAGGTAGGTTCTATGCAAGAGTTGCAGGAGCTACGCCCCGTGGCAACTCACGCAACTGTACTGCAATACGAACGTCACTTGGGGAGAGCATTTGCTCTCCTCTTTTTTCTGCCTGTTTGACGCTGCCTGTGATATAATATCCATTGAGTAAGGTGGAAAGGAACTTTTTCATGAAAGACATATATATTTCAGACATCAAAGTAGGTCAGGACGTAACCTCATACTTCATTGTGAAGAAATCGGAGATCAAAGTTGGCTCAAACAAGAAGGCGTATCTCGACCTTCTCCTTGCGGACAGCACGGGAGAGATCAATGCCAAGAAGTGGGATATAGCGGATGAGGAAATACCGGGTCTCAAGAAGATTGAAGAGGGCAAGATCATCAAGGTGAGAGCCATCGTCAACGAGTGGAACGGCATGAAGCAGCTTAGAATCACCAGGATAAGGCATACCGGGGCAGAGGATAACCTGGATATGACCGACTATATCAAGGCTGCACCCGAAGATCCTGAGGAAATGTACAGGTTCATACACAACAAGGCTGAGAATTTCAAGGATGAAGACCTGAGAAGGATATGCCTGAAACAACTGGACGATAACAGGGACAAGCTCATGTACTACCCGGCTGCCCAGAAGAATCATCACGCGGAGATGGCAGGACTGCTTTATCACGTGAAGAGAATGCTCATGATGGGGGAAAGGGCATGCCAGGTGTACACCAACCTGAATGCGGAGCTCGTCATGGCAGGCGTCATACTCCACGACATGGAGAAGATCAACGAAATAGAGTCAAACGAACTTGGCATCTCTACGGGATACTCCTTTGAGGGAAAGATGCTGGGGCACCTTGTTCAGGGCGTCAAGACCATAGACAGGCTTGCAAGGGAACTGGACATTCCGGAAGAAAAGGCGATCATGCTGGAGCACATGATGCTCACCCATCACTATGAGCCGGAGTTCGGCAGCCCGAAGAAACCGCTGTTCCCGGAGGCAGAGATGCTCCACTACCTTGACATGATAGATGCGAAGATGTTTGACATGCAGGAAGCTTTGGAAAAGACGGAACCCGGCGAGTTCAGCGACAGGGTATGGACTTTGGACAACAGAACCATATACCACACGAAACTTTAATCGCCGCAAAAGAAACGAGAAACTACGGCTGGAGAAATTATACGATGCTCGAAGAATACGAAGGCGCCATAGTCGAAATCATTTTTCATAACAGCGAGAACGGCTACACTGTAGCCATCTTCGAAACAGATCTGGAGGCATTTACCGTTGTAGGTACATTGCCTTCTGTTCGTGTTGGGCAAAGTCTGAAAATCCGTGGACAGTTCAGGGAGCACCCCACCTATGGGGAGCAGTTTCAGATCAGCGAGTGGGAGGAGACTCTTCCATCCTCCAAAGAGGGGATAAGGGAGTTTCTGGCCTCCGGCGTCATGAAGGGCGTCGGCAAGAAGACAGCAAGACTCATCGTCAGCAAGTTCGGCGAAGACACCCTCAGGGTGATTGAAGAGGAACCGGAGCGACTGACGGAGATTAACGGGATAGGCCCCAAGACGGCGGATAGAATAGCAGAGTCGTACAGAGCGCACAGGGAGTTTGCGGGGATTACCCTGTATCTTCAGAGCTACGGCATAGGGCCTGGATATGCCCTTAAGCTGTACCAGGTATACGGAGCAGATACGGTGGCCGCCGTAGAAGAGAATCCTTACAGACTGGTGGATGAGGTCTTCGGAATAGGCTTCAAAAAGGCGGACGCTATCGCACGCAAAATCGGCATTGCAGAGGATGATCCCTTCAGAATTGCAAGCGGAATCAGGTTTACCCTCGGATACTTTGCAGCAGAAGGGAGCACGTATCTTCCAAAGGAAATCCTATGCGAACGGGCGGCAGGGATCATGGACCTTACTATAGAGCAGGTGGCGGATGTGCTCCCGGAGATGGCCTTCGACGGGACCATCCACATGGAGACCATGGAAGACAGGGTGAAC
>JAFTHD010000234.1 GCA_017457585.1 Bacillota bacterium
ATTTTTTTGTAATCGGAGAATCCACCCCTTCTTTGGTTGGTATGGGTAAGCGGTGTTGGCGGCTCTGTCGTGATTATTACTTGAGAA
The DNA here is from genome assembly GCA_017457585.1 of Bacillota bacterium. The sequence goes on from JAFTHD010000234.1 coordinate 88, forward strand.
GAGTAGGCTTCAGTAAGATGTCTTCAGCGGCAACTGGAGTACATCCCAGAAGCTTAAGCACCTCTTCTCCGTAATGGAAGCTGAACGTTTCGTAGGGACTGCGATCGTTCAGCTTTTTCCGTTTATAGGAATTGATGTGATCCATCATCCTGGTTACGTCTTTTTGTGTCAGGTTGTCAAAGCTGGTTCCTTTGGGAAGGACCCGGCGGATCAGCTCATGGTTGACCTCAATGGCTCCTTTCTGGTAAGGGCAGCCTGCGTCACAATAATAGATGCTTGTTCGGCGGAACCCATGCCCTTCAACAGGGTAGCTCCTGTACTCGATCTTCTTCGGATTAGAAAACTCACTGCCGTTGTCTGTTACGATCACGGGAAACAGCCTGTTGAACAGTTTTCCTCCAAGGCGGCTGTCCAGCCATTCAAAGACATCAATCACGGACTGTGACGTGTTGGCATCCCGCAGGAAAGCCATCATCAGGGAAGATTCTACGAAATGGATCGTCAGCAGACATTTACCGCCAATCGTGCCGATTACTGAATCCATCTGGACTACGGCAGTGTCGGGGTTCTTTTCCATGAAGGATTCGAATTCCTTGTATGAACGGCCAAGACGGCATCCCTTATCGACCTTAAACTCCGGTTTCTTCCGGCGTACTCTGAACCGGACTTTTCTGGGAAGGTCGATGTTGCGGACCTCCAGAAGGCAATCATCGATGTAGTTATAGATGGTCTTCTCGCTGCACATCAGTTCGTCCTGATGTGTAACATAGATCTCATGGATCGAATGACCCTGCTTCACAAGCGGAGTAATGATACGGTTCAGCCTTGCGACTTCTTCCTCACTGGTTGACAGACCGCTTCTGGACTCTGAGATCACCTGATGGGATTTCATGTGCGCCTTCTCAGCATCATAGAAGGTCTTGAGCAGCGTACACTTATCGATCGTCGGGCAGGCGTTACAGACATATGGGACATGAACACGTACAGCACAGACTTCCTCAACGAAGTCCGGGCAGTGTTCATTACAGCGACACAGCCTGCATACTGTGCCTGAACTGCCTTTACGGGTACAATCTTTTCCGCAAAGGGCAGGCGCTTTGATCTTGCAGGTCATCCTGTTCTTGCAGGCGTTGAAAGAGTATCCGGGTTTCCCGGTTGCAATCTCCACTGCATACTTCCTGACTTCTCTGGAAATGGTAGAAGGATCTTTATGCAGCTGAGCGGCGATCTTCTTAAATGACAGGCCCTCCTTCAAGAGTTTCTGCAGCGTCAAACGCTCTTCATAGGTAAAAAAGTTTGCCATGATATCCTCCGTTTCCGCCGCCAACCTGATGAGGATACCGCATGGAAGAAAGAAAAAGCAAGAAAGTATCATTCGTCCTTCAGTTCGTCAAGGGCACATACGTGCCGCTGCCGCGGAAACCCTTGACAAACTTCGGACTCATGATAGAAGCAGCCAAGAGGATGACGGCGCAGAGCGCTTCGCCATCCTCCATCATCAAAGAAGAGACCAGCCTTTGCCAGTCTCTTTGTAAACCGGGATGCAACCTCCCGGAAGGTGTTCACTTTCAACCCACTATGGCCTCAGGCCAGAACGAGAGGGGTTGCATCTCGTTTTACAATTGAAGAAGCTTCAGGAAAGGAATCACAGTGTTTGAACTTGAAGTTTGAACTTGAATTATATTCAACGGAAGATGGAAAGGAGCCGGTGGCAGAATTCCTTGACTCGCTGGATCGCAAGATGAATGCGAAACTGATCGGGCTGATGGAACTGCTTGAAGAAAAAGGCA
>JAFTHD010000235.1 GCA_017457585.1 Bacillota bacterium
ATTTCTATATTGATAGTATAGTACCGTTTTATACCGTTTGCAACCCTTGTATATCTTTTATTATGCTCCCTGCTTGCACGGGTAAAGATTAACTTGTAGCCCCTGAAACGAAATGTCAAAGGCGATATTTGGGGTGTTGTGGATGGAACAAGGGAATCTGCTTCCCTTGCGTTATGTTTTTTCTACAAACCCGTATCTATCCCCTTATCTTCAAGTGATGTCGTTATCTTCTGTCTCAACTCGGGAAGATCGTTTTTAACGGTTTCCCATATTCGCTCATCTACTACCTTCTCGTATCCATGTGCAATTACATTCCGCATACCATAAATGCGGTGCCACGGGATATCACCCATTTGCTCCTTGCAATCATCGGACAGTGTATTGACGGTTTCGCCAATCTGAAACAAATTCATCTTGACGGAATCACGATAGTCCGCATCCTTTTGAAACGATGAAAGAGCATCACCGAAACGCCGGACACTATCGTCTATGCGATCACAATAATCTAAGATACGCAAAAGTCTGTCTATATCTCTTTCCTGAAATTCAACCATACAGCAATACCCAATCCCTTTCTATGTGAGAACGAAATCGTTTCCCCGCGCGAGTTACGTCTAGCTTCACCGCTTCATACTCTACAAGATCCACTTTCTTTTGAAGTTTTTCTTCCAATAGTTCCTGCATCTCAAGAAATCCTGTCAATCCCTTGGCTTCATTCCCCTCAATCAGCAAATCCACGTCGCTTTCAGCGCTCGCATCCCCTCTGGCGTATGAGCCAAACAGATAAATACGCCCTACCGAATACTTCTTGGCGACAGGAATGAGCAGCAAACGAATAGCGTCAATCGAAAGCAGTTCTCCGGTGCCTCTAACATCTCTACGAATCAGCTCCTTTATATAACCTTGGCGATTATCCACTTCCTCAAGGCGCAAAAGAATATCTGCATCGGATGTGAGATTAAATTTGAAAAGCACTGACTTTGTATGCGTTTTGTCATACTTTGCCTGTGCTCTTTGCTGTGCTGCACTTGCCATAACAGAAACCCTCCTGTCTTATCGAAAACCAGCCCTTTTATATAAGTATATACCTATATATCAGGCTGGTCAATCTCCGCTTGTATCAAATCACTCACCCTCCGACTTGGAGCGCAATGCCTTGACAACTGGATTAGATTTAGCTCATCTTCTGGTAACTGATTCTTATGTCACCACCGTATCTCCCAACTGCCATTTTTCTTTACGCCGCTGCGGGTTATAATCGATTTTTCTTTGAGCTTTGCTATGGCTCGCGTTACAGTGGGAGCGCTTAGATCTGCAGCACCTTATCCGGTTTCGCTGCGTCAATCTGCTCCTGGCTGCTGACGATACAAATGCCGCCCTCTGCAAGTGCCTGCTCGATGGCATCTGCCATGGCAATTAAATCATCGGCCGTTGTGGAGAGAAGCTCCTGCCTCGTTTTGCACCTGTCTTCCCAGGTAACGCCTCTGAAGTAGAATCCGTCCCCAATGGCACCCTTCAGTCTCGGTGTAAGAAGCGGCGACGCATCCGAAACGGCTCCGATGATGAAGCCTGTCAGGTCAAGCCCCTCTGACGCGGCTTCCCTCAGGAAGTTGGCACATTCTTTGAAGGTTTCCAGGCTGGCCGCTCCGTCAGGGTCTCTGTAGGAGTAGCAGGAAATCATGCCGGAAGGATGTGCAGACATGCCCGTACCGTAGGCACCGCCCTGAACTCTTATCACATTCCAAAGGTATGCAAGCCCTATGATTCGCGCCGCAACCTGCATCTTACCTGAGAAACCGCTGCCGTACCTGTTCAGGTCGCCTCCGCGAACCGTAAATGCGATGTCTGCCGGAATTACAATGCCTTCGCTGGTAAAGTTTGCGCCCGTGTTCGCTGCGCCGTTTTCCGCAGCCTGAAGAGCTGAGTTGCTTTCCAACGTCTGTAAAGCTCTGCCATTCTCCGCCGTATTTGATTCTCCGGCATTTCCCATAGTCTGGGAGCCAGCGCTCTGCCCTGCGGATATGTCCAGTCCTTCCGCGAACTTTTGCACGATGGCCGTTTCATCGAAATCGCTTCCTGCGGTCACGCTCATCGTCACATCATTAGAACTCATAACAGTTCTGAGCGACTCGGTCATGGCCTTTTCCATGTACTCCGGATTCCAGTGATCTTCCTGCTCCACCATCCAGTTGTAGTAGTCGTAACCGCTGATCTGCTCCTGAAGCCTCCCGGCGCTGCCGCTCATTGCCATAACTCTGTGCATTGCTGCCGAATGGCCGCCCATGATGAAAGAACGCATCTTATCCTGCCTGCACTGCTTCAGAATGTCGAGGATCAGATCCTCCCTGTCAAATCCGGTCTCGTTCATAATCTTCGTTATCAGGTCAGCCGCTTCATTCAGCTTCGAGTCGAGCACGCTGAAGGAAATCACAAACTGCATGCTGCTGGCGTCCTTACTGTTATCCTTTGCGTATACCAGCAGGTCAAAGTCCAGCCTTCCGAGAAGCCTCTGCTCTGCCATTATGATTTCCTGACCGTCCATATCGCCTGCCGGCAGGGTCCCCAGCAGTTCTGCCAGGAATGAAAGCGGCGGTACCGAATCCTCGTCATAATCCTTTATATCAAAGTAAATCCTGATATATCTAACGTCTCCGGAAGCAATCGGGTGCCTGAGCACCGTAATCCCTGACGTCTCTTTCACTTCCGTCGGAATGTTTTCCGGTTCTCCTTCTATGTCTTCCAAAGTCAGGTGCGGAAGTTTCTCAAGGTCTGCCGAGTCGTCCTCAGATGCCTGCCATGCTTCGAGACGCTCCTGTGCCTTCAAAATCTCGGCTTCCTTTTCAGGACTCCAGGAGGCCTTCTCCAGTGACAGCCTCGCCTCTTCTCGCTCGCGCCTTTCCTCACCTATTTCGATGGATGGCTCGAGAATAACCTGACACCTGTGAGGGTTGTCGAGAAGCACCTGACGAAGCAACTCCTCGAAGTAGCCTTCGTTCATCTTTGCTCTGAGTCTATCGAAGAGATCGCCCTTCTCCAGATTTTGCTCAGGCGCACCGCCGTAAAGCATGCTGTCCATCACGAGAAATCCCAGGAACAACCCTTGCGGATACGTGCCGAAATCCCGCTCACCCATGAGGAATTCCTGATTTGCCATGACGGCTTCCAGCCTGTCGTGGTCGATTCCCTCCTTTGCCAGCCTTGTGATCTCGCCGAACAATATATGCTCTATCTCTTCCGCATCTTTACGGTCAAAGTTCCTCACTTCCAGCCTCACCCATGGCTGTGCAATCCCGTCGTAAGCCCTGAGGATCACGTCTTCTGCAAGACCTTTCTCGAGAATCGGCTTTGTCAGATAGGCTTCATTGCTGCCTGCCAGCACCTCGGAGAGAATGTCCATTGCGATAATCTTTTCGCGCTCGTCAAAGCGCCCGAGGCCTCTTCCCCAGGCCATGCGCATTCTCTTTTCGATAGGCTCATCCGGTACGATCTCGTACTTTGCGGTTCTGATGCCTGCATCCCACGGCTCCTGAAAATCAGGCGGCGCAATGCGTTCACCCTTTGTAAGTTCCCCGAGGAACTCTCCGTCGATGATCCCGAGGACCTGTTCAATGTCCAGCTTTCCGTCCAGGAAAATGATCCCGTTGGTCGGTGAATAAAACCTTCTGTGTGCATCCACGAAGTCCTCGTAGGTCAGATTCGGAATTACGCCCGGATCGCCGCCTGAAATATAGTAGTAGGGCGTCTCCGGGAACATGGCTCTGTTCAGCTCCGCCTCCATGATCTCTGAAGCGTCTGCGAGCGCTCCCTTCATCTCATTGAACACCACGCCTTTGTACGAAAACTCGCCGTCTTCATCCTTCTCGTA
>JAFTHD010000236.1 GCA_017457585.1 Bacillota bacterium
ATATAGTAGAATAATACGTAACCAATCTCTATTTTTAAGGAGGAAGAAGAAATGAAGTGTCCATATTGCGAGAACGAGGACAGCAAGGTAATCGATTCGAGACATACGGAAGACGGCCATGCCATCAGGAGAAGGCGCGAATGTGAATCCTGCGGCAAACGTTTCACAACCTATGAAAAGGTTGAAGAGATGATTCTCATGGTCATCAAGAAGGATGGCAGAAGAGAAGCGTTTGATAGAACCAAGCTGCTCAACGGAATCATCAGGGCATGTGAGAAGAGGCCTGTTCCTTTCGCAGAAATGGAGAAAATCGTCGATGAGATAGAACGTGGCCTGAATAATATGATGGAGAAGGAAGTGGACAGCAACTTCATCGGAGAACTGGTTATGGAGAGACTCCGAGACCTTGATGAGGTGGCCTACGTACGCTTTGCAAGCGTTTACAGGCAGTTCACCGACGTGAACACTTTCGTTGCAGAAGTTGAGAAACTGCTGACCAACAAGAATTAGAGGTGACTTCCATGAAAGACATATACAGAGTGGCCATAGACGGACCCAGTGGTGCAGGAAAGAGTACTATCGCCAAGGCTGTAGCGGCAAAGCTTGGTATAGATTATATCGATACGGGTGCCATGTACAGGGCTGTGGGATATAAGGTTCGTGAAGAGGAGATCAATGCGGATGACGAGGAGCAGCTTAACGGACTTCTTGCAGATACGGACATCGACTTCGTAGACGGCAATATTTTGCTTGATGGTAAAAATGTGAATGACGTGATAAGGACGAACGAGATATCCATGATGGCATCCGCCGTATCCGCCAAGGGGCCGGTACGAGAAAAGCTGGTTGAGATACAGAGAGCCATGGGTCAGAGAAAGAGCATCATCATGGACGGCAGAGATATAGGCACCAACGTTCTTAAAGATGCGGAATATAAGATTTACCTGACAGCTTCTGCAGAGGAGAGAGCAGACAGGCGCTACAAAGAGCTGGTTGAAAAAGGCGAAGACGTAAACTATGATCAGATTCTCGAGGACATCAAGCAGAGGGATCATAACGATATGACAAGAAAGCTGAATCCTCTTCGCAAGGCTGATGATGCGGTAGAACTGGACACAACCGGAATGGGCATACAGCAGGTAGTAGACGCAGTGCTTGAGATCATAGGAAGGTAAGCCAATATTAGAAACATTTACAACGGGGCATGAAGATGCCTCGTTTTCGTTTACATTAAATAGCAAATATGGTAATATATAGATAACGTTTAGAGGGTATCGGATTGGACAGGTGATGAAGATAACAGAAATGCCATTGAACGAGCGACCAAGAGAAAAGCTTATGAAGTTTGGGAGAGACTGCCTGAGCACATCGGAGCTTATCGCAATAATCGTAGGCAATGGGAGCAAAAACAGATCGGCCATTGAAGTGGGCATGAATCTCGTCGGCAGATGCAAGGAGGGAATAAGCGAACTTGCCGATGCTACTCCCGAAGAATTGATGAAGACAGGGGGCATTGGGCAGGCGACGGCATGCCGGATTCTTGCAGCCATGGAGCTGGGAAGAAGAGCTGCAACGGAACAGCCCCTTGAGAAGGAGTTTATCACTTCAAGCAAAGAGGTGGCGGAACTTTATATGGAGAAGATGAAAAGGTATAAGAAGGAGTATCTCATCAGCCTCCTTATGAGCTTGAGAGGGGAGATTATAGAGGAGGTGACGGTGTCCATAGGAGATCTTTGCTCCAGCATCTCACATCCGAGAGAAGTGATCGTGAATGCAGTCAGGAGAAGTGCGGGAGCAACTATCCTGATTCACAACCACCCTTCCGGTA
>JAFTHD010000237.1 GCA_017457585.1 Bacillota bacterium
GTGAGGCTATCATTCCAACGGGGATAGATAATCTCGATATCATGCCGGCAAGCGTACAGCTTGCCGGAGCGGAGGTTGAGCTTATACAGATTACAGGAAGAGAGCAGAGGCTAAAGAGGGCAATTGACAAGATTAAGCCAAATTACGACTACATCTTTATAGAATGTCCGCCGTCCCTCGGACTTCTGACGATCAACTCACTTACGGCTGTCGATTCGGTGCTTATTCCTATCCAGTGCGAGTTCTACGCACTCGAGGGTGTAAGTCAGCTGATGAGCACAATCGAGATCGTAAGGAAGAACAGCAATCCTCATCTTGAGATCGAAGGCGTCATACTCAGCATGTTCGACGGAAGGACAAACCTTTCGGCACAGGTTGTTGAAGAGGTTAAAAAGTACTTCAGAGAAAAGGTCTACACCACAGTGATTCCAAGGAATGTAAGGCTTGCAGAGGCACCGAGCCATGGACTTCCTGTAATTCAGTACGATCCGAGATCGACGGGTGCGAGAGCGTATATGGAGTTTGCCAGAGAGTTCCTGGCAAGTGAGGGAGAGTAACATGGCGAAGAAGACGAGAGGTCTCGGACGCGGCCTTGATGCTCTCTTTGGAGATTTAGAGGTCAGTGTGCCAACTACCGTTTCAGAAAAAAGCAGTGTCCGGGATTACAGTACTGATAAAGATAAACAGGAGCCGCGGGAAAGCGTTGCGTACATCGATATCAACGATATTAAGCCCAATAAGGATCAGCCGCGAAAAACCTTCGATGAGGACAGACTTAACGAGCTGGCCGAATCCATAAGCGAACATGGCCTGATACAACCTATCGTTGTAAGAGAAACGGGAAACGGATTTGAAATCGTAGCCGGGGAGAGGCGCTGGAGAGCAGCAAGGAAGGCCGGACTCAAGGAGATTCCAGCACTCAAACGCGAACTTACCGATGAAGAGAACATGCTGCTTGCAATCATCGAGAACATGCAGCGTCAAGACCTGGACCCTATTGAGGACGCAGAAGGAATCAGTCAGATGATTGACCGGTACGGCCTCAATCAGGAACAGGTATCCAAGAGCCTTGGGAAGTCGAGACCATATATTACAAATCAGCTCAGACTTCTCAAACTTCCTGAAGAACTGCAGCAGATGGTATCTGACGGAAGACTATCGAGCGGTCACGTCAGAGCTTTGATAACGATAACGGACAGGGACAAGCAGATTAAGATTGCGGAGCGTGCCGTAAGCCAGGGACTAAGCGTAAGGCAGGTGGAGGCTCTCGCAAAGGAGAGCAAGGGAACCATCAAGAGAAAGAAGAAGGTAACCAGGAAGAGCGCCGATGTGAAGAAGGTCGAGGAAGATCTTAAGACGGTGCTTGGAACGAAAGTCAATCTGGATCAGAAGGGGAAGAAGGGTAAGATAGAGATAGAGTTTTACAGCAAAGAGGAACTGGAGAGACTGATAGAACTGTTGAAATCACTTGGATAGAGCCTGCGGTTTCACGTGAAACGGTATTAAGTAATGACACAAAACGATTTAGATATTATGCTTGTTGAAGTAATTGAGGAGGCACGGGATGCACGGATTCCTGTGCCTTCTGCGATATATCCCCATGTCTCTGTCAACAGCAGACCGAAGAAGCGGTTTGGATGCTGCAAGCGTGAGGGGAGACGGTATGTAATCGAGCTGAGCAGCTTTGTTCTTACATGTGAACCCCACCTCATAAAAGGCGTACTTGCCCATGAAGTTATGCACACTTGCAGAGACTGCGACAACCATGGAAATAAATGGAAGATGTGTGCGGCGGTTATGAACGAAAGATACGGATATAACATCAAGCGAACCACTTCCTTCGGGGAAATGGGTCTCGATGAGCCGAAACCGAGGGAGAACAGAATACGATACATGATGAAATGCCAA
>JAFTHD010000238.1 GCA_017457585.1 Bacillota bacterium
CGAAACTGATGTCGAAAGAGATAAAGGTCTGATATATTTTATGATACTGCAAAGGGGGACAACCTATGCATGAATATTCCGAAAATGAAATGGTGAGAGACGGTGCCGCCGAGCTATTGCATGATGAGCTGGGCTGGGATACCGTCTATGCCTATGACAGGGAGACCCTCGGGGAGGATGGTACTCTGGGGCGTTCATCGTATAAAGATATTGTACTGTGGAGATATTTCAGGGAAGCACTGAAAAAACTGAATCCGTGGATTGTTCCTGAGCAGTTGAAAGAGGCGGAGCAGACGATGGCTGCATATCTTTCAACATCTTCACTCTTGCAGATCAATGAGGAAAAGTACCTCCTTATCCGGGACGGCATACCCGTGACCGTGAAGAAGGATGGGAAGACCACAACAAGGACTGCGCAGGTGATCGATTTCAAGGAGCCTGACAAGAATAGTTTCCTTGCTGTGTCAGAGATGAAGATACATGGGGAACTGTACCGCAGGAGGACTGATATCGTAGGCTTTGTAAATGGTCTGCCTTTGCTTTTTATTGAACTGAAGAGAAATGATGTCGATGTGGAGAATGCATACACGCAGAATTACACCGACTATCTTGATACGATACCGCAGCTGTTCTATTACAACGCATTCCTTATGCTCTCAAACGGAATGGAGGCAAAGGTAGGGACTCTCGGCAGCAAGTATGAATTTTTCCATGAGTGGAAGAGACTATCGGAAGATGACGAAACGGGATCAGTACAGCTTGCCACAATGCTCCGGGGTATCTGCAGGAAGGAGAACTTCCTTGATATCTTTGAGAACTTCATTCTGTTTGATCATTCGGATGGAAGAACCGTAAAGATTCTGGCTCGAAACCATCAGTACCTCGGTGTTAACGAAGCCGTTGAAGCATACCGCGAGAGGGAACTCCGCAATGGTAAGCTCGGTGTATTCTGGCATACACAAGGAAGCGGAAAGAGCTATTCCATGCTGTTCCTTGCGCAGAAGATTCGTCGTAAGTTTTCTGGTTCCCCGACAATCGTTGTGCTGACTGATCGTGAGGAATTGAACAAGCAGATAGCGGGAACATTTGAAGCCTGCGGACTGCTCGGTAAGGCGAAAGGGAAGCAGTTCATGGCTACAAGCGGATTTGATCTTGTGGGTAAACTGCATGGGAATCCCAGCTTTGTCTTTACTCTGATCCAGAAGTTCAACAGACCGGATGAACCGCCTATAACCCCGGATCACGATATTCTTATAATGTCGGACGAGGCGCATCGAAGTCAGTATGGGGTGTATGCCGATAATATTGAAAAACTACTGCCGACAGCATCACGCATAGGCTTTACAGGTACTCCGCTATTATCTTCTAACGAGATTACCGCGCGTACCTTTGGCGGATATATCTCTGTGTATGATTTCAAGCGTGCGGTTGATGATAAGGCAACGGTGCCGCTTTATTATGAGAACAGGGCTGACAAGCTGAAAGAGCTAAAGAACCCGGACATTACCGAGAAGATACTCGATGCTATCGAGGCAGCAGACCTTGATCCTGACCAGCAGGAGAAGCTGGAGCATGAGTTTGAGAAGGAGATACATATCTTAAGCTCAGAGCCGAGGCTTCGTGCGATTGCAAAGGACTTTGTGGGACACTACAGCAATCTTTGGACTACAGGAAAGGCTATGTTCGTTTGCCTGAATAAGGTGACAGCTGTAAAGATGTATAACTTTGCCCAGGAATACTGGAAGGAAGAGATAGAGATACTTGAAGCTGCGGTAGCAAATGCTGCATCGGATCAGGAACAGCAGGAGCTACAGAAGAAGCTGAAATGGATGAATGACACGGAAATGTGTGTTGTTATCTCCCAGGAGCAGAACGAGATCCAGACCTTCAAAAAATGGAAGCTGGATATTAAGCCGCATCGTGAAAAGATGGAGAAGAGGGAGCTTGATAAGGAATACAAGGATCCCGACAGCAATTTCCGTATTGTGTTTGTTTGCGCAATGTGGCTCACGGGCTTTGATGTGAAGACGTTGTCATGCTTGTACCTTGATAAGCCCCTCAAAGCGCATACCCTTATGCAGACCATCGCAAGGGCGAATCGTGTGGCAGCAGGAAAGAGCAACGGACTGATCGTAGATTATGTGGGGATAGTCAAGGCTCTCGAATCTGCGCTAAATGACTATACACGGAATAAAAGCGGTACTACGACCGTTAATCCTACAGTTGATAAGGAAGAACTAATAAAGAAGATAATCGAGGCTATTGCCGGAGCAAAGCAGCTCTTTAAGGATAATGGCTTTGATGTCGCAAAGCTCATAGCGGCAAAGCATCTGGAGAAACTTCAGTATGTCGCTGATGGTGCTGAGGCTATGTGTTCAAGCCCGGAGACAAAGAAAACATTCACCACATATGCAGGTGAGATAAGCAGGTATATAAAATATCTCAATCGTGACGATGTTCCGCAGGAGACCAGGACAGAAGCTGACGCCGTACTTGCAATACTTCGGCAGGTCAACACTAAGCGGAAGCATGTGGATAATACGGATCTTATGGTGGAGATAAACAGCATCATAAACGAGAACATAGAGATTGACCGTATCGAGGGAGAGGGTCTCGTTGAATCAAAGCAGTTTGATATCAGCCAGATTGACTTTGACCTTCTGGCGGCGGAATTTGCCAAGGTGAAACGGAAGAACCTGCTCATAAAGGATCTTGATGTCCTTGTTCAGACACGCATAGAAAAGATGATGGCTGTGAACCCGAACAGGATCGATTATTATAAGCGGTATATGGAGATCATCGATCAGTACAATTCCGAGCAGGACACAAGTGCCATAGAAAAGACTTTCATGGAACTGATGAACCTTGCACAGAGTATGTCTGAGGAGGAGCAGCGGTATGTGCGTGAGGGCTTTTCGAATGATGAGGAGCTTTCTATCTATGACCTGCTGTTTTCAGATAACCTCAGTAAATCTGATATCAAGAGCATAAAGTCAATGTCCGTAGAACTTCTGGCAAAGATCAAGGAGAGGATCGCCA
>JAFTHD010000239.1 GCA_017457585.1 Bacillota bacterium
TCAATGTCATTTTCTCCGCTGTTCGTTCCCTCAATTATACCCAGCACTTCTATGAGGTTTGTGAAACTCACAAATCCGCCTCCGGGAAGGCTGAAATCGTACATTTTGCCGTTCACCGAGTACGAGAAGTCCACCGTATAGAACACAGCATATACGGAGAAACTGTCTGCCTTGAAGTTGATTTCCTGAAGCTTATCCTTCTTTATCTCGAATGTACCGTCCTTCGAACTGAGAACATCCGACTTGACGGCGCCCTTGGAATCCTTTGTGAGATGAACTATCTGAGGCTGCCCATCCCTGTCGATATCAGGCTTATCGCTGTAAGTTATGCTCACGTTCACGGAAGATTCAGGTTCTATCTCCTTGCCGTCCTTGGTAAAGGAAATATCGAAGAAATCGGCGAACTGGAATCCCGATACATTCTCTTCGCCCAGGTTATCGTTTATGGCTGCGACTGCTTCATTACGATAATTCGTGTAATCTCCGTTCTTCTTGCCTATTCGGGTAACGTTAAGTTCTGTACCTTCCGGCAGTTTTGCCTTCTCAGGCACCTTAACAGCAACAGTATAGCCGGATGTGCTCTTGTGGAGCGTCCCTGAGAAATAAGCCCGATCTTCTGCCACTGATGTTTCATCCTTTGATTCGTCAGAATCACTCGCTATATCTGCAGTTTCATCCGCATCAGAAACAGCGGTGCTCTCTGAATCAGCATCACTAACGGATTCCCCTTTGACAGCTGCTTCTGTATAAACCACGGAATAGACCGAGAAACTGTCAGCCTTGAAGATCACCTTCTCTATACTGTTGTCATTTATCTCAAAATCGAAATCATCTTCATCAAGGAGTTCCGCCTTGATCTTGCCGCCCTGATCGCTGAAATGCACTATGACGGCATTTCCATCAGGACTGACTTCGTTTTTCTTGTCGTAATTGATGGTAATTTTAACAGGTGATGCGGGTTCTACTTCCTTATTCCCCGACATGAGCGCAATATCGTAGAACTTAACGAACTGAAGCCCTGCAGCTTCCTCTCCAAGCTCATCCCTCAAAGCATTCAAGGTTTCTTCCCTGTAGAAGTTGTATTCTTCCTTATCCTGTTTATTGGATTTATCGATCTCATATACGGACAATGCTGTGTCTGCCGGAAGTTTGGCTTTGCTGTCTGCATCACATGAAACTACATATGAACCTTCCTTATCTGTAAAGGTGAGAAGATCTTCCGAGGCTGCCTGGCTGCCGCCCACACCATTCTCAACATCCCGTACGTCGGAAGTCTTATAAGGATCTTCTGAAGCCAAAGCTTCCTCCGAACCACCATTCTGTTCTTCCGCCTGTTGTGTAACCGAAGGTACGTCAACTCCTCCCTGGTCTTTCGCTTCCTCTTTGTCGAGGGTCAGCGCCGGGAGTATCAACATGTAAGTAGTAACAAATACAACTACCGCTGACATAACCATTATCAGCGGTCTTCTCCTTGAGAAATATTTAATTATTGTGTCAATTACCTCATTAATTGCTATTTTACCCCTCATTTTTAGTCGATTACTCCAGCCAATTTTCTGAAATTAGTTTCATTAGTCTAATCAAATTATATATTGAACAAACGTTCAATTCAATGAAATCTTAAAGTTTCGTAAATGTTTCGTAAGTAAAATCTGCTTCTTAGGGCATGTTTTTTATCTTCCATCAGCTCTAAAAACAAGATATCCTCTAAAACAAGATATCTCGCGGCAAAGCCACGCGATATCTTGTGTAATGATATAAGCCTAAGTGTAGTTCACTCTTAGTCGTATTTTTCTCTGAGAACGATTTCCTTCTGCTGTCTGCCTTCCTTCCAAGTGATTTCTCCTGGAGTGATACAATCCTTAACAGGACATACGTTGAGGCAGAGGTGACAACCAACGCACTTGTCGTTCAGTTCAGGTCTTCTCTTCTCTTCGTTCCAGTCAATTGCCTGATGTCCGCCATCGTAGCATGAAACGTAGCATCTTCCGCATCCTACGCACTTTTCATCTGAGAAGTTAGGCAGGATCTTGAAGTCACGGTTCAGTTCTTCAGCAGGGATGATGTTGTTCAGTGCGCAGCCGATGAACTCGTCCAGGTTGTTGTAACCCTTCTGATCCATGAAGTGCTGCATACCGTTGATCATATCCTCTACGATTCTGTAACCGTACTGCATGATAGCTGTAGTAACCTGTACGTTTCTGCAGCCCAGTGCCAGGAATTCTGCAGCGTCTCTCCAAGTCTCGATACCACCGATACCTGATACTTCAGTCTTACCGATGATCTCATCCTGAAGCAGCTGGCAGATAAATCTCAGAGCGATAGGCTTAACAGCAGCTCCGGAATAACCTGAGATGGAGGACTTACCATCTACTACAGGCATACCTACGTTGTGCTCGAAGTCGATGTTTGTAATTGACTTAATTGTGTTGATGGTTGATACGCCGGCAGCGCCGCCCTCGAGAGCAGCTCTTGCAGGGATTTCCATCGTTGTGATGTTAGGTGTCATCTTAGCGATGAACGGAATCTTCGTTGTTGAAGATACAGCCTGGCAGTACTTCTTAACCAGTTCAGGGTTAGTACCAACGTCAGAACCCATAGCATGGCTTGTCATCTGAGGACATGAGAAGTTACCTTCGATCATTGGTGCGCCCAGTTCGTCGCACATCTTAGCAAGCTGCTTCCACTCTTCTTCACTTGAACCCATGATTGTTGGAATTACAACGTGGTCAGGATAATCTCTCTTGAGTCTGTACATATATTCAAAGTTCAGCTCAGTCGGTTTATCTGAAATCTGCTCCATGTTTTTGAATCCAACCCATGGAAGACCTTCCTTGTTAGTCTGGTCAAATCTTGGTGAACATTCGTCTGCTACGAAGATACCAACTGTCTTGTAGAATACTCCAGCCCAGCCAGTCTCAAAACACTTAGCAACCATGTCATAGTTACCACCTACCGGAGATGATGAAAGGCAGAACGGGTTCTGGAACTTTGTTCCCATATAAGTTATTGATAAATCCTTATTAATTGCCATTCTATTTCACTCCTTTCTTCTCAAGGTACTGTACGATGGAGAAAGCAGCCACCTTACCTGCTGCAACTGCCTCAACAACAGTCTTGCCTCCGTTTACGATGTCGCCTGCGGAGAAGAACTTTTCATTGCTTGTTACGCCGTTTTCGGCAGCAATTGTCTTCTTTTCAGTTACATCTACAGGTGCGAATGCGCTTACATCCTCAGCCTTCTGACCTGTAGCGAATACGATCGTATCTGCGCTCAGAGTCAGCTTAGCAGCTTCGTCTCTGAATCCCTTGAAGTTAACAGCTTCAACCTTGCCGTCACCAACGATGGAATCAGGAGCCATACCTGTTGTAATGCCAATACCTAATGAAAGAGCATACTGGAACTCGTTAAGGTTACCAGGAGCCTCTTCGATCGTTCTTCTGTAAACGATCTTAACGTCTTCTGCGCCCTTCAGCTTAGCTGTTACAGCACAGTCAACTGCTACGTCGCCGCCGCCTACTACGAGGACTCTCTTGCCAGCATCGAAGCCTTCAGCTTCTGA
>JAFTHD010000240.1 GCA_017457585.1 Bacillota bacterium
TCTTCATCTGTACTCCCTCCTTCAAGATCCTGTGCAAATTCTTCGTTTTCACCATTTCTCGACTTTTTCATGCCGCCTGTGGTCCCTATGATCAGCTTGTCGAAGTTGACTAAGGCTGTAGGCAGGAAGAGCATAACGATTATCATACTTATCAGCGCGCCCCTTGCCATCAGTGTACAAAGGGAACCGATAAGGTCTACTTCCGAATAGATTCCAACGCCCAGCGTTGCTGCCGCAAAGGCGAAGGCGCTTACCATGATGGACGGCATGGATATGCTGTGAGCCAGTCTCACCGCCTCTTTGGCATCGTGACCTGCGATTCTTTCCGTCTTGTAACGGGTTGTCATCAGTATGGCGTAGTCAACCGTAGATCCAAGCTGCACCGTACTGATGATGATTCCTGCGATGAAGGCAAGCTTCGTTCCCGTGAAGCACGGGATTCCCAGGTTTATAAAGATTGCAAGTTCTATGACCGCAACGAGTATGACCGGTAAGCTGAAGGATCTGAGCACTACCATGATGATCAGCAGTATTGCAAAGATGGAGGCGAAGTCTACCACCTTGAAGTCGTGATCCGTTATGTCGATCAGGTCTTTCGTACAAGGGGCTTCGCCGATGAGCATGGCCTTCTCGTCGTACTTGTCCATGACGGCGTTTATCTCGTCAACCTGCACGTTTACCTCGTCCGATGCCACGGCGTACTTGGAGGTAACCAT
Source organism: Bacillota bacterium (assembly GCA_017457585.1). Next base: position 717 of record JAFTHD010000240.1, read on the forward strand.
GAGCACCTGCCAGTTGTCGTTCTGTATCAGGCTTGAAATCTCATCAGGAATCATGATCGATGGAATATCACCTGTCATGCTTTTGAGTCCCAGGCACTGATCCACACCGTCAACTTCCTTGATATCCTTTACCATGTTGGTGATGTCCTTTGCGCTGGTATCGGCGTCCGCCATGATCATGTAGGACGTGGCTATGCCGAACTCCTCTTCCACCTTCTGATTGGCAATGGCGAAAGGAAGATCCTGCGGAACGCTTTCGTCCAGCTTATAGTACTGATCCGTATTCAGGTATCCGTATATGGACGGAATCAGCAGAATCACGAACAGCACCAGCATCTTTTTAGGATTGTTGACGAGGAAGTGGCTCAGCTTGCCAAACTTTGGGATGAAGCTTCTGTGGGAGAACTTCTCGATGTATTTCTCAAGTCCGAGGATCAACGCCGGCAAAATGGTGACGCTTCCGATGATACCGAAGACTACGCCCTTTGCCATAACCACGCCAAGGTCGATACCAAGGGTGAAGGTCATAAAGCAAAGTGCCAGGAATCCTGCGATGGTCGTAATCGAACTTCCTGCAATGCTCGTAAGGGTCTGGGCGATTGCCTGGGACATGGCCTCTTCCCTCTTGAGGCCGCGTTCCTCCTTCTGCTCCTTGTAGCTGTGCCACAGGAATATGGAGTAGTCCATGGTAACGCCCAGTTGCAGTACCGCAGCTACCGCCATGGTGATATATGAAATCTCTCCTTTGAAAATGTTCGTTCCCATGTTGTAGAGGATCTCCATGCCGATTCCGCTTATGAATATGAGCGGCAGAATCCAGGAGTCCATAAAGAATCCGAGAATGATGCTGGAGAGAACGACTGCAAGAATTACGTATATCGGCATCTCATGGTCGGTCAGCTCCTTCAGGTCTTCTACGAAGGCCGTCATACTGCTGATGTAGCACTGCTGTCCGCAGATCTGTCTCAGTTCCTTCATGGCGGCAAGACTGTCGTCGTCCGACGTACCTGCCCCAAAGAAGATGGCCATCATGGTGGCATCGTCGCTGTTAAAAGCGCTGGTCAGACTGTCCGGCAGGATCTCCCTGGGAACGGAGATGTCCGCAACCGTGTCGAACCAGAGGACCGACTCTACGTTGTCCACCTTTTCCATCTTTTCCTTCATCTTGGCAACGTCCTTGTAGTCCATTCCCTCTACGGTAATGAGACCGTATCCGCCCTTTCCGAACTCGTCTAAGAGGATGTCCTGACCTTTTATGGTCTCGATGGAATCCGGCAGATATGTGAGAACGTCAAAGTTTACTCTCGTTCCTATGAATCCAAAGATGGACGGAATCACGAGGAGCAGAGCAACGATCAGAATAATTCTTCGGTGTTTTGTTACCTTTTGCCCGAATTTTAACATGTACGTTTCACCTCTAAATTGCTGTTTGGGCACAAAAAATAGCCCGTCTCAATGAGACGTGACAATCATAAATCAAAGAGCAAAAAATATAAATAAGCAAATTAAGACAGATGCACAAAATTTGTACATCTGCATAAAAATGTATAAATATAAATCATTTGATCAGTCTGTCGATGCTGAGAATATCCAGTGCTTTCTGGGAACTGGTGAGTATGGGGAGAACCGTGGCCCTGAATATCTCGTCGCAAAGAACGGCAACGGCTTCAGGCGGCGTAGCCATATCGTCGTGTATCCACTGCTGAATCACGCCTGCGAAAGCGCTCCTGTACACCAGGGCCGTGATCTTCTTCGATTCTTCGCTCAAATTCTCCGGCACGTCCAGGTGGTCTATCAGCTCGTACACCACGCTGTCCATGATGTTGCCCAGGTAGGTGTCGATGTTCTCATGCTGAACGGTCCTGTAGATGTGGTAGATCATATCCCTGTTTTCGTACAGGTAATTGATGCCGGAAAGGAAGCCTGCTTCCCAATCCTCGTTATCAACGTATTTGGCTACGATTCCCTCAACTTCGTCCTCGAATATATAGTTTACCACATCGTAGATATCGTCGAAGTGATAGTAGAAGCTGTTCCGCGTAAGGTCGCACTTCTGGGTTATCTCCTTGACCGTGATTTTATGGAGCGGCTTTTCCCGCAAAAGCTCCTGAGTCGCTGCAGCGATTTCCTTCTTCGTCCTGCTTGCCATCTTTCTCTCCTAACAGACTCTCTTCACCAAGCCTCACTTCGCCGGCTACAAACGGTTACTTTCATTATAATAATCCGATTGACTATTGACAAACAATTTATTCACGTATAACATGATAGTGCAACTTAATAAATCTTCAGGGCAGGGTGAAATTCCCGACCGGCGGTAAAGTCCGCGAGCATGAGCATGAAACGGTGAAATTCCGTTACCGACAGTAGAGTCTGGATGAGAGAAGATTGATACGCAATGGTAATTGCCTTCTTTTTGTTAGCTCTGGATTTTCCGGAGTTTATTTATTAAGAAGCCAATGCACGAGCAACGATATTCCTACGCCCTGTATATTGCAGGGCGTTAAATTTTGGAGCATATTTTAGAGCACATCGGGGAGCATAAGATGACTGACAAAGAATATATGCAGAGAGCCATAGACCTGGCGCTTCTTGGTGCAGGTCACACAAATCCCAATCCCATGGTCGGTGCCGTCATCGTAAAGGATGACCGGATCGTATCCGAGGGATACCACGAAAAGTACGGCGATCTTCACGCCGAGAGAAACGCCCTCTCAAAGTGCGGATGGAAGGCGCCCGGCGCTACCATGTACGTGACTTTGGAGCCCTGCTGTCACCACGGCAAGCAGCCGCCGTGCACCGACGCGGTTATAGCAAGCGGCGTATCGAAGGTTTTCATCGGGTCGAGAGATCCCAATCCCCTCGTTTCGGGCAAGGGTGTGCAGCTTCTGAGAGACGCAGGCATCGAAGTCATCACCGACTTCATGCGCGAGGCGTGCGACGCAATCAACCCGGTATTCTTCCACTATATAAGCACCGGTCTCCCCTACGTCATCAGCAAGTACGCCATGACCATGGACGGAAAGATCGCGACGAGAACGGGCGCTTCCAAGTGGATCACAGGCGATGCGGCAAGACAGAGAGTTCAGGAGGATAGAGGAAGATATGCAGGAATCATGGTGGGAATCGGCACCGTTCTGGCTGACGACCCCCTCCTCACCTGCCGCATACCGGGCAAAAGTAACCCAGTCAGGATCATTTGCGATACGAATCTCCGGATTCCTGAAGACAGTCAGATTGTAAAGACTGCAAAGGACGTGGAGACGATCATTGCAACCGGCTCACGAGTGGAAGACAAAATCGCCCGCCTCACAGAGTCAGGCTGCGGCGTCATAACCCTTCCCCTTTCAGAGGCGCACATCGACTTAAAAGCGCTGATGAAAGCTCTCGGGGAACGTAAAATCGACAGCGTTTACATCGAGGGAGGCGGCAAACTTCACTGGTCTGCCTTACACGCAGGCATGGTAAACAAGGTCCAGGTCTTCGTAGCGCCTAAGATCTTCGGCGGAAATGATGCTCCGACACCTGTTTCCGGTCTCGGATGTGACATTCCTGATAATGGTTTTATGTTAACACCACCTGAAATCACGAGATACGGAGACGACATACTCTTGGAAAGCGAGGTGATCCCTTGTTCACAGGAATAATCGAAGAAATCGGCAAAATCAAGGCCATCAGCCGCGGTGCAAACTCCGCGGTGCTCACCGTCCAGGCCCATAAAATACTGGAAGACGTGCACTTGGGCGACAGCATCGCCGTCAACGGCGTGTGCCTCACCTGCACCAGCTTTACGAAGGATCAGTTCACGGCTGACGTCATGCACGAGACCCTGAACCGTTCTTCCCTGGGGCAGCTCAGGATCGGCGGTCAGGTAAACTTAGAACGGGCCATGAGCGCGGAGGGCAGATTCGGCGGACACATCGTTGCGGGACACATCGACGGCGTTGGACGAGTTACCGACATCAAGAGAGATGACAACGCCATCTGGTACACCATCGAGGCGTCACCTGAGATCATGAGATACATCATAGAAAAAGGCTCCATCGCCATAGACGGTATCAGCCTTACCGTCGCAGAGGTGGGAAGGAACTACTTCAAGGTTTCCATCATCCCACACACGGCGTCTGAGACCACCCTCTCCCTTCGCAAGACGGGCGATATCGTAAACTTGGAGAACGACTGCATCGGCAAATATGTAGAGAAACTCATCAAGCCTTACGAAGGCAAGGATAGAGGAATTACATACGAGTTCCTGGCACAACACGGATTCTGATCATTAAACCCAAGGAGGACAAACATACATGGAAGACTTAAAAGACTTCAAATTCAACACCATCGAAGAGGCTCTTGAGGATCTGAAGAAAGGTAAGATTATCCTTTGCACCGACGATCCGGACAGAGAGAACGAAGGCGACATGATCTGCGCGGCACAGTTTGCCACGACGGAAAACGTCAATCTCATGGCAAGCGTCGCAAAGGGTCTCATCTGCATGCCTATGAGTTCCGACTACTGCACCAAGCTGCAGTTCCCTCAGATGGTAAGCGATAACACGGATAACCACGAGACGGCTTTCACCGTATCCATAGACCACATTGAGACGACCACCGGTATCTCCGCAGAGGAAAGAGGTCTTACGGCAAGAAAGGTCATCGACCCGAATTCAAAGCCGGAGGATTTCAGGAGGCCGGGACACATGTTCCCTCTCCGCGCAAAGCCTAACGGCGTCCTCGAGAGAAACGGACACACGGAAGCCACGGTGGACCTTCTCAGACTGGCAGGAATGGACGAATGCGGTCTCTGCTGTGAGATCATGAAGGACGACGGCACCATGATGCGCACCCCTGAACTCATAGAGGTGGCAAAGAAGTACGACATGAAGTTCATCACGATCAGAGACCTTCAGGAGTACCGCAAACGCCACGAGAAGCTGGTGGACTGCGAAGCGGTCGTTGACCTTCCGACAAAGTACGGCTTCTTCAAGGCGTACGGCTACGTGAACAGGCTAAACGGCGAGCACCACGTTGCTCTGGTCAAGGGTGATGTAGGCGACGGCAAAGATCTGCTCTGCAGAGTTCACTCCGAGTGTCTCACCGGCGATACCTTCGGTTCCTTACGATGCGACTGCGGCGACCAGCTTGCCACGGCGCTCAAACAGATCGAAATGGAAGGACGCGGTATTTTCCTCTACATGAGACAGGAAGGCCGGGGCATCGGTCTGATCAACAAACTGAAGGCATACAAGCTTCAGGATGAAGGTCTGGATACCCTTGACGCCAATCTGGCGCTGGGATTTGCAGGCGACCTTCGCGAGTACTACATCGGCGCTCAGATTTTGAGAGACCTGGGAGCATCGGAGCTGAGACTTCTGACAAACAACCCGGACAAGGTTTATCAGCTGAGCGACTGGGGTATGGAGATCGTGGAGAGAGTTCCTATCGAAATCGACGCTACAGCCTTCGACAAGTTCTACCTTGAGACGAAGAAAAAGCGCATGGGTCACATTCTGGAGAATCTGGACGAACATGAACCAGCCTGCGACTGCCCGAGCTGCGTAGCAAAGAGAAAGAACCTGGAAATGTTAAAGAAGAATTTATAAATAAAAAGGAGAAATGAAATGGCAAACATCTATGAAGGCAAATTAGTATCCGATAAAATTAAGGTTGGCATCATCTGCTCGAGATTCAATGAGTTCATCACTTCAAAGCTTCTCGGCGGAGCCATCGACACGCTGCAGAGACATAACGTTGCAGAGGACGATATCGATATCGCATGGGTACCGGGAGCATTTGAAACTCCGCTCATCGCAAAGAAGATGGCAGAGTCCGGCAAGTACGACGCCGTTATCTGCCTGGGCGCTGTTATCAGAGGTGCCACTACCCACTACGACCTGGTTTGCAATGAGGCCGCAAAGGGTATCGCTCAGGTTTCACTTCAGAGCGGCATTCCTGTAATGTTCGGCATCATCACCACGGAGAACATCGAGCAGGCAATCGAGCGCGCCGGTTCAAAGGCAGGCAACAAGGGTTCAGACTGTGCTGAGAGCGCTATAGAAATGGTAAACCTCATCAGATCCCTTTAAGAAATCATAATTAAAGAAAAATGAAAGAACGTTTCGCTGCATTTCTGGTGGCAAAGAGCAAGGCCATACTGATGGTTTTCATCGTGCTTGCCCTCATTTGCGCTGCCCTAATTCCAAAAGTCAATGTTAACCGAGATATGACAAAATATCTTCCTCGGGATTCTGACATGCGCCACGGCATGGATCTCATGGAGACGGAATTCGGCAGCGAAACATCCAGTTCTCTCAAAATAATGTTCGGAGACCTTCAGACGAAGCAGGAGAAAGAGACGGTCAAGAAGGAACTGGCGTCTCTCCCCTACGCTGAATCGGTAGACTACGAACCGTCGGATCCTGACTACAACAAGGACGGCTACACCCTTTACGTCGTGAATTCCGACTACGAGCAGTACTCAGAGGAAGCGAAATCCATCTGGCTCAATGTCAAAGAAACCTATGAAGACGCTCACGAGATCGCTTTGGGCGGAACCATCAACAGCGCCAATGAATCGGGACTTCCCGTCTGGATCGCCGCAAGCGCTATCGTCTTGATATTCCTCATCATATGGGTAATGGCAAATTCCTGGATCGAGCCGGTGGCATTCCTCGTCACCGTGGCGATCGCCGTGCTCATCAACATGGGTACGTACATCTTCTTTCCGAGCATTTCAAAAATTACATTCGGAATCGTTGCAATCCTGCAGCTTGCCCTGAGCATGGACTATTCCATCATGTTGCTGAACAGGTACAGGCAGCAGCGTTCCTTAACGGAAGATAAGAGACAGGCTATGCGAGACGCACTCAGCCTGTCTTTTGGCGCAATTACGGGAAGTTCACTGACCACCTTCGCAGGGCTTCTCGCCCTTCTCTTCATGAGCTTCACCATCGGAGCGGACATCGGTCTTGCGCTGGCAAAAGGCGTCATCATCAGCCTTATTGCGATTTTTACCGTCATGCCGGCAATGCTCCTCGCCATCGACTCCCTCATGCTGCGCACCGTCAAGCGCACCATTCCTACGGATTTTCCGAAGTTCAGCAACTTTCAGTATAAGTTCAGAACCCCTATCACCCTGCTCTTCGCAGGCATCTTTATCGCCGGATTCATGATCAGAAGCGGCGTGGATTTCTCCTACGCTCAGTACGGTTCTGAAGACAAAATCGAAGATGTGTTCGGGAGAGACAACACCATCGTTATGATGTACAACGAAAAGGATGGAGAGGCTGCCGCAAAGCTTGCGGAGTCCCTCGATAGTCGCAGCGACGTAAACAGCGCCATGTGCTACGAGAGTACCCTCGGCAAGCTGCGCACCGCCGATGATATGAAGGACTTCATCGAGGACATGAGAGACGAAAACGACTCTGATTCGAATGTCAGCGACAGGAACTTCAGTCTTTCCATGGTAAAGATGATCTACTACGATTATTTCGACAGCGACCCTGACTTTACTCTGACGATTCCCGAGTTCGTCTCCTATCTGAGAAATGAAGTCTTCACCGATGATGACTTTGGCAACACAATTGACGAGGATATGAGAAGCAAGATCGATGACATGGCTAAGTTTACCGACGCGCAAACTTTGACTTCAAAGAAGTCTGCATCAGGTCTCGCAGACTTCTTCGATATGAAGAAATCTCAGGCTGAACAGCTTCTCCTCTACTACCAGATTAAGGAGAGCAACAAGGATGCCGGCAAGATGACCCTGCCTGCTTTCGTAGACTTCCTTATCGATGACGTTTCTAAGGACAAAGATTACGGCGATATGGTGGACAGTTCCGCTCTGAAGCAGCTGAAGTCCATGAAGGTCTTTACAAACAAAAAGAAGATGACTTCACCTATTACCTACGCTAAAGCAGCCTCCCTCATCGGCATGGAGGAAGAACAGATGCGCATGCTCTACGTCACTCGCAGTGTCAAAGGTGAAGGCACCATGAGCATCGCAGAGCTGGCGGACTGGCTGGGTACCATGTCCTCCGATCCTATGCTGCAGAATCAATTTGGCGGAGATGAAACGGCTCAGCTGATAGCAGGCCTTTCCCAGATCGGCCAGATGGATCCGTCCGAATACTCGGTTCCCGACATGGCTCAGGCGCTCAGCGGATACGGGATTCCTTTGGACGCATCTACCCTCGCCCTGGTCTATTCCTACAGAGACGTAACCAGTTCGCCTGACTCTGTCAAATACTCCATACAGTCAACGGTAAATTACCTTCTGAAGGACGAAACTGCATCCTCTTCCCTTTCTAAGGATCAGAAGTCTCAGCTTCAGACGTTGAAGAAGATTATAGATACCTCCGTATCCGGCAAAAAACTGTCGGCTTCTAAGATGGCCGATGTGTTCGGCATGAAGTCCAAGGATGTTCGTAGTCTCTACCTGCTTAACACCTACAAGAACGGGAATACTTCCGGCTGGAAGCTCTCCCCTCAGCAGTTCGTAAACTTCATTGCAGGAACCATCCTGAAGGACAAAAGTCTCAGCAAGGAAATCGGAAATTCGGCAGAGGACCTTAAGAAGGCTCAGAAGCTTATAAACAAGGTAGTTTCCGGTGCTGCCTTCACCAGCCACCAGCTTGCAGACTTCTTTGCAGACTTTTCGGATGACATGGATGAGGACTCCCTCACCCTGCTCTACGAACTATACGGTTCGTCAAACTACTACGACGAAAGCTGGAAGATGGATCTCATGTCACTCGTTTCCCATCTGGATGGGAACATGGTCAATCGGGATGCTTTCGCATCAGCTATGGAAGACGACGAGATAAAGGACGTTCACGATATGAAGTCTGACCTTGACGACGCGGCTGAGCTTCTCATGGGTGCGCATTACGGCAGGATGATGATATCCGCCGATATCCCTGAGGACTCACTGGAGACGAGAGCCTTCATGGATGAACTGACCGCAAACACAGGCACCGCTTTCACGGAAGACACCTACCTGATCGGCAGCACCCCTCTGGCCTACGAAATGTCAAAGACCTTCCATTCGGAGCTGAACAGGATCACGATTATAACGGCTCTCTTCATACTGTTTATCGTGCTCCTCACCTTCAGAAGGCTGCTGACGCCTGTGATACTGGTGCTCATCATCCAGTGCGCCGTATTCATGACCATGAGCGTGCTCAACATCCTGCACGTGGATATGAACTATCTGGCTCTGCTCATCGTTCAGAGCATCATGATGGGCGCAACCATCGATTACGCCATCATCTACTCCACTTACTACGTGGAGAGCAGAAATAAACTTCCTGTTAAGGAGGCTATACGTGCTTCTTACAAGGGATCCCTTCAGACGATCCTCACCTCTGCTACCATACTCATCGCCGCCGTAGGCGTACTCAGCTTCGCCTTCAGCGAACCGGCGACGAGGCAGATATGCAGGATTCTGTCCCTGGGATGCCTCATCGCCACCGTGCTTGTCATCTTCATACTGCCGGGCATACTCGCCCTCTGCGACAGGTTCGTAGCAAACCCGAAGAAGGATACAAAGAAGGAAGTTTAATCATGAAAAATCATGACAAGTAAAAACAGCCAGTGGTATATTCCGCTGGCTGTAAATACATGATGTGTAAGTTCATGTATTTAAGGAGTGTATGTTTGGAGTGTGTCTTATATGAATGTATAAGATTTTGAAGTAAACTTGTATTTGTATTTTTATAGTTTGTCTGTAAGTATATTCTACTTAAGCAGCTCGTTTATGAGCTCCTGTGCCGTTTCCTCATCGGCACCATCTCCTTCTATGGGATCTGTGCGCCTGATGTCATCCATATGGAAGCCGTAGTAAAGTCTGAACATATTCAACCTTCTCACTGTATCTTCCATCTGATTTCCCGGTCTGTATTTCACGATCATCTCTGCGATCTTTTGGATTGCCTCGTCTGTATCACCTTCGTGCTCCATTGCATACGCTGTGATGTAAGGAATGTTGAAACTATCGGTAAGTTTGCTCAGCGCATATGCTCCGGCAAGCTGCATTCTGGTGCAGGCGTTGAGCCAGTCAGCCACAATCTGAAGCCTGTCTTCCATCTCTTCCTTCGTTCCGAAGACCTTCTCCCATTCTGAGACCACATCTTCATCGCTATACGGGCACTTGAAGGTCCAGTCCCTATCAGGGCTGTTCATAAGGCTGCCGATTATCATCAGCAGGATCTGTCTCATGTCCATACCGATGAATTTGTCCAGAAGATTGTAGTGCCAGCAGAGAATCGAATCGTTGTTTTCAAAAGTTATGCCGTTTTCTGAAATATCCTTGAGAAAGGCGTCCGCAAGCTCCTCATATCCTGTGGTGATGGCTGTTCCGCCAGGTGACGTCATGACCTTATCACCATCTGTGAGGATGAACCTTCCCTCCTCCAACTGAATCTGAAAGTTTGTTCCTTCCGCTCTTTTAACAGTACTCATAAGTGTCCCCTCCTATTTCCTGTTATCCGTTTTTCTGCGCTTATTTGGTGTATCGTGCAGTTGCAGAACCAAGTCTGCAACTGCACAACACGTGGATCATTAGACGTGAAATCTACTAAATCTAAATCATGTGATGTTCTTCGAGTTCTTCCAACTCTTCCATCTCTTCGTTTCCCATCTTTATCATCTTGCGGAGAGCCATACCGAGGGTGCCCCATACGCCTCCCAAAATGATAATCATCAGTATCATTGCTAAAGGTGTCATTTTTCTACCTCCCTTTACTTAATGCTGCGTTGAGAATCCGTTATCCTGAGGCTCTGAGAAGTTTTCTCCGTCGAATACCATCGGCGATGTGGTCTTGTATACCCACTTGTTTGCAAGTGCGAATATGATTGACAAAACGCCAAGCTGAATAACGTAGGTTCCGAGAGACTCAACTCTGAACAGGCTGTACCAGTGAGGATCTGTCAATACCGAACCTGCACTGAAGTAAATGATGATTACCAGGTAGAGGACTGGTGTAATGTATATTGCACATGTCCACCACTTAGGGAATACGAGTCCTGTATACGGGTTGTTGATAAATGTTTTTCGCATCTTCTCCGCACCGTATTTGATGAATGCGATGCAACTGAAGCCACATCCGAATACCATACCCATACCTACTACGAAGTCCTGATTTGCGAAGAAATCCAGTGACCATGCGGATGGTATACCTACGAGGATAATCAGTCCGCCGCCGATGATCGCACACTTCTTAGGACTGAATCCGATGTCAGCCAGCGGCTGATAGAGTATGGATATGATCGCTATCTGAGTAGTGATGGATGCACAAAGGAGTGCGATCCAGAAGAGTGCTGCGAAGAGTCTTCCGCCAGGAAGCGTTTCGAATACGCCGGTAAGTGCGATAAATGCAAGGCCGTTGTTGCCTGACGCACAGTAGTCCAGTGCAACCTGCTGTCCGTATACCGAGAACAGTGCCGGAATTATAGCGAGGGTTGCAAGGAGCGCCACGCTCATGTCACCAAAGGCCTGTACGCTCTCGGTGATAACAGCGTCCGACTTTGTCTTGGAGTACACGCCGTAGGCTATGCATATGGCCCAACCAGGTCCTGCAGACCAGAGTGCCTGAATCAGCGCTTCTCTCCATACCGTAACGTTTGCCAGGTTAGCAGGGTCGATATCGAACAGGAAGTTTGCTCCTGCAGATGCTCCCGGAAGTGTAACGCTTCTTCCTGCTATGATCAGCAGACAGAAGAACAGAATCGGAAGCAGGAACTTAACCGACTTCTCGATACCGCCGATGCCTTTGTAAGCACCGTATGCGCAAATCATCTGAAGCAGGATGAACAGTATGACTACGATCGGGTTATGGTTGGCGACTGACTCAAACAGTCCTGCCTTGTCCTCTACGAAGGCCTGTCCCGTAATCGACAGGAAGAGATAGTATGCGATCCATGCAACTACTACAACGTAGTATGCAGCGCATATGATTACTACCCACCATACGAAGGATCCCATCCATGTACCCTTCAGGGAGTTTTTCCATACTCCGTTTACCTTCTTACCCATGAAGTCACGAAATGCTCCCGGGGTTCCTTTTCTCGTGGCTCTTCCCATACAATGTTCGCCGATCATTACAGGAAGGATCAGGCAAACCATGATTGCCACGTAAGCGATGATAAATGCCGCACCACCGTTCGTTGCAGCGACTCTCGGGCACCTCCAGATGTTACCGGTTCCTACAGAAGCTGCGATCAGCGAGATGGCCAGCATGAGAGGGCTTGAAAAGCCTGCAGATTGTTTTTTCTCTCCCATTTTTTATCCTCCTCGTTTTCTTTCGATAACTATTAAGTATTCCTTCTATTCAGTTATGTCGTTACCCCTTTCATTCTTGTCGTTCTCAATATATATGCCTTCGTCAGCCGTATCCTCTGCAGACGCGAACCTTTTCCACATGAAGTTGGCAACGATGAGTGCCGTGATTCCTCCCGTGAACTTGGCGATTATGTTTGGCAGTATCATCTGCTGATCTGCGTTTGCAACGAATCCCAGATGATCCCCCAGAACGAATGCAGCGGATACCGTGAACGCACAGTTCATAATCTTGCCCTTGGTGTTCATATCCTTCATCATCTGAAATGCCAGGATATTGTTTGCCAGGTTTGCTATCAGCCCTATCATGCTCGTCTCGTTCATGCCGAACTTTGTCCCGAGCCTTGCAATAGGTGCGCTGAACTTTTTGTTTATGAAGGCCACCATAGGGAATGCACCGATAAGAACGATAGCTATGCCTCCGATTACGGAGATACCTTCTTCCAGCGGTACGATCCCTTCCGCGTTCGGTTCTACCATAACGTGGAACAGTGGCAGTCTAAGACCTGTCAGGTACTGGAATACAGCCAGCATGGTTCCGCACGTAACTAAAGCCGTCACGCCTTTGCCGAAGGCGAGAAATCCTTTTAGCATGGCGTTCTGCTTGTACACGAGTCCGATGATGATCAGTATTGCGAACACCGCCACGGGAATCGTGTTCATGATTACGTCTTTCCATGTGAGATCCCAGCCCATGAGTATCATCATGGCTCCTCCAGCGATACAGGCTGCAGGAACGGTTGCAAAACCCAGCAGCATACCGGAAGCCAGAAACTTTCGATCCTTTTCCTGAATGATCCCAAGTCCAACGGGGATATTGAACACTACGTTGATGCCCATTACAGCGGCGACGATCATACCGTTAAAGTATCCCAGCGCCTCCGTATTGGCCAGTTCCTTCGCAAGTGGGAATCCTCCCAGATCCATTCCGATGAAGATGCCGGCAAAGAGAGAGGGATCTGCACCGATCTTTGAGAATATGCCGCCGATGATGCCACCGAGCACGATCTTTATCACGGGCACGAGCGCGATCATTCCAATCATGGCGATTGCCAGTGCGCCGAGCGCCTGGAAGCCCTCGTCGTACTTTTCTCCGTAGCCTCTCTTATTCCCTCTTATTTTGTCGATACCTCCCACGAACATGAAGCAAACCATGATGAGCATGATTGCCTTGTTTGCGGAGAATTCTGTTATGTATTGATGTAGTGAGCTGTTAAATATATCCATAGTTGTGTGAAATCAGGTCAGATTAAATCGCGCGGCAGAACGCACCTGAAAGGGACTGGCGCGTTCCGCCATACACCAAGCACAGAATGTGTAAGTGTCCTTCCTTTTGTTACGAAAAGGACTGTCGCCATCAAGCGACAGCCCATATCGCAGAACCTATTAGTAATTGAATTCCTTGTCCTGTGGTCCTCTCTGGAGTTCCTTAGGGATTACCAGTGTTCCTGTTGCATATCCGCAAAGGATTGGAGGATCGCAAACCAGTGCTGATGACTGAGGCAGTCCTGTCATGTTCTCACCGGAGATTCCGTCCAGCATGTAGCTTTCCTTCTTGAAGTCGTCAGGCATCGTGATGATCTTGTATGCTTCGAACTTAACCTTGTATGAAGTGTTGCCCTTCTTCTCGATCCAGCCGTGATATTCCATGAAGTCACCAACGTGGATCGGTGCTGTGAATCTGATCTCTTCGTATCCGAGGAACAGGCTCAGGTCGCCGTCACATCTTACGAGCAGTTCTGTTGCAACATCACCGAAGAAGTCGCACATTCTTGAACCGTTAACAAGCTGGTTTACGTAATGTCCATCATTTCCTGTCATCATTAAACGATGAATAACTTTTCTTCCGATCATTTCTTTTCCTCCTTTAATAATCGTTTTTCTCTGCGCAAATGGTCTCGCTTTTGTCGCTCTCTGCGACTTGTTGAGTCAATTCTATTTTTGACCGTAAGAGCACAGTCAATACGTTTTCAGAATTTTTCAAAACAAAAAAACCTCAAACCTTCCAGTAAGGGTTAAATTACTGGAATTTTGTTTGAGGCTTTCAAACTCGCATGTTATAATGTTGACGTAAAGGGAATTTGATATCAATATGAGGTTAACGACATGAAAGCAAATACCAATTTCTTTTCTATAGGGGAACTTTCATCGATTTGTAACGTCAGCTCCAAAACGCTGAGATACTACGATGAGATCGGACTCGTGACTCCTGAGTACAAGAGCGAAGAGACGGGATACCGATACTATACGAAGCACCAGGCCTTCAGAATTTACATCGTCAGGAAGCTTCAGTCCCTGGATTTTTGTCTGACTGATATTAAGGCCATGCTTGATAAGAACGACTATCGGGAATACAGCAAGGCCATCAACGATAAGCTGGCAGAGCTCGATGAAAAGATTGCGGAACTTGAGAACACCAAGTCCGAAGGCCAGTTTCTTCTCGAGAAGCTGGCGCAGCAGGCCTCCTTCATGGACGTTGCAGGCTCCGTGATCAGCAGCGAGAAGGCGTCTTCTGCAGGTGATATTCCCATCGGTGAAATCCTCCTGGAACAGATGCCGGCACAGACTTACCTTTCAACTGTCAGGACTATGGATCTCTACAACAACTTTGAGATTTCCATCGACCGGTGGTTTGAAATCTTCCGTCAGGCTGAAGCGCTTCACGCTAAGATTACGGGAAACGTTCATCTGAGATACCATACGGATTCGCCTATGGATCAGTTCTACATGCCATCCTGTGAACTTGAAGTCATGCTCCCGGTGTGTACGAACAAAATCCGTGATGATATCGAGCTGAACGACGGCTTCTCCTTCGTACAGCTTCCTGAGACCAATGTGGCCTCCATCTATCACTTTGGAGAATACGATACGATAATCAGAGCCCACCTTGAAATGATGAGATGGCTCAAGATCAACAACTACGAGGTGGCAGGCCCTACCATGGAGGAATACCTCATCTCTCCTTTTGACCTGAGCACAAGTTCCAAGTACCTGACGAA
>JAFTHD010000241.1 GCA_017457585.1 Bacillota bacterium
CACCTTCAGAAAGCTACACGAGCAGTACAAAGAGGAACGTGCGGAGGAACAGCAGAAGGTAAGAGACTTGGGCGGCCTTTGCATAATCGGTACAGAGAGGCACGAATCCAGGCGAATCGACAACCAGCTGAGAGGTCGTTCAGGAAGACAGGGAGACCCGTGGCAGACGGTATTCTGCCTTTCAATGGAAGACGAACTCATGAGGCTGTTCGGCGGAGAAAGGATGCAGTCCATCGTTCAGAAGCTGGGTGTTGAAGAGGACGAAGCTATTGAATCCGGCGTTATTTCAAAGCAGATTGAAAACGCGCAGAGCAAGGTTGAAGGCAAAAACTTCGGAATACGTAAGTACGTTCTTCAGTATGACAACGTAATGAACAAGCAGCGTGAGATTATATATGGCGAGAGAAAGAAGGTTCTCTTCGGTGAAGACCTGAGAGAGGATCTGAGAGCCATGACCCACGAGCTGATAGATCAGATTACAGAGCCTATCGTCTTAGAGTCCAAGTATGCTGAAGAGTGGGACTTCGACACGTTGAACAAGAAGCTGCGCCAGCTTACACCTAACTTCGAGCCGCTCAACTTCGATAAGGAAACGCTTGATCAGATTGATGCTGACAGCCTGAAGGAAGGCCTCTATGAAGACTTTGACGATCTCTATGCAGAGAAGGAAGAGGAAGTAGGTCTGGATAAGATTCGTGAAGTAGAGAGAATGATCCTCATACGTATCGTCGACAACAAGTGGATGGATCACATCGATGCAATGGATCAGCTGAAGAGCGGAATTGGTCTGAGAGGTCTGGGCGGTCAGGATCCTGCCGGTGCGTATGCGACAGAGGGATTCGACATGTTCGAGGAACTGATTCAGTCCATCAAGGAAGACTTTGTCAAGTTCTGCTACAACGTGACCGTTGAGACGAGCACAGAGAGACGTGACGTCCTCGGAACGGGCGAAGGCAAGAAGGACGAGTACGTGGACGATACACCGGAGCCTACGTCATCTGGAAGACCAATGCCGAAGCAGACCCAGGTGCCAAAGAGGCAGAATAAGCAGGAAACCGTTCGTCGCGATCAGCCAAAGGTTGGCAGAAACGACCCGTGCCCGTGCGGCAGCGGCAAAAAGTACAAGCATTGCTGTGGGCGGAATTGACCCAATGAGGTAGGGCTTCAGCCCTAAGCGAATTGCGGTAATTCCCCCGTCACGTGTGCCCCGAATGGGGTATATGTCGCAGCGATACGAGCCGCAGAGCGGCGAAGGAGAGAGTGGCGACCAACGACAATAGAAGCACCAATCGCCATAGACGATTTTACCCACAACCATAAAGGAGAAACACATGCAATTAGACGAAATTAAAGGCAAACTGCCGGCATTGAGAACAATGCTCCGTGAGGCAGGTGAGTCCCTTTGACCCGGCAGGGTTAAGGGAAAGACTCAGCGAAATAGAAGACAAGATGAACGAAGCGGGATTCTGGGATGACCCGGAATCGGCGCAGAAACTGATGAAAGAAAAGAAAAACATCGAGGACACCGTAAGCCAGATTGAAGACCTTGAGTCGAGACTTGGCGACCTGGATGTTCTCATCGAGATGTACGAAGAAGAACCGGATGAGGATCTGCTCAGTGAGGCAGAAGAAGACGTGACTTCTTTAGAAAAAGAACTGGAAGCACTGAGGCTCGCCACACTTTTGGACGGAAAGTACGACGGAAATAACGCCATCATTTCAGTCCACGCAGGATCCGGCGGAACGGCCGCACAGGACTGGGCAGAGCTGCTCCTGAGGATGTACACAAGGTACTGCGAAAAGAAGAAGTACAAGGCGAAGATGATATCCCTGCAGGACGACACGGAGGGTGGCATCAAGAGCGCGACCCTTTTGGTGGAGGGAAAGAACGCCTACGGGTATCTGAAAAACGAGAAGGGCGTACACAGGCTCGTAAGAATATCGCCTTTTGATTCCTCCGGAAGACGTCACACCTCCTTTGCATCCCTCGATGTAGTACCGGAGATAGACGATGACGTGGAAGTTGAGATCAATCCGGAAGACCTGCGGATCGATACCTACAGATCCAGCGGAGCCGGCGGACAGCACGTCAACACCACCGATTCTGCCATCAGAATCACCCACATTCCGACAAACATCGTAGTCACCTGCCAGAATGAACGATCACAGGTTCAGAACAAGGCGACTGCCATGAAACTGCTCATGTCAAAGCTGGTGGAGCTGAAAGAGCAGGAGCAGAAGAAGACCCTGGATGAACTGAAAGGGGACTACAGCCAGATTACCTGGGGCAGCCAGATTCGTTCCTACGTTTTTCACCCGTACAAAATGGTGAAGGATCACAGGACCGGCGCGGAAGTAGGTAACGTGGATGCCGTTATGGACGGCGATTTGGATTATTTCATAAACGAAAAGCTTAAGCAAAAGGAGTAAAAGATGGATCTGATTAAGGTGCTCACCGAGGAGTTTGGCCTTAAGACTTCACAGGTGAGAGAGACTGTGAAACTGATTGACGAAGGGAACACCATACCGTTTATTGCGAGATACAGAAAAGAGGCAACGGGCGGTCTCAGTGACGTGGTGCTTCGCGATATGAACGATCGCATCACCTATTTGAGAAACCTGGAAGAGCGAAAGGAAGAAGTCGTAAGGCTCATTGACGAGCAGGGCAAGCTGACGGAGGAACTGAGAAGCCAGATCGAAGAGGCTGAAGTCCTTCAGAGGGTGGAGGATCTGTACAAGCCGTTTAAGAAAAAGAGGGCGACACGAGGTTCGAAGGCTCGCGAAAAGGGTCTTGCGCCTCTCGCAGAAATCATGAGATTGCAAAAGGAGGAAAGCGGGCTGCCCGAAGAGGTGGCCCAAACTTTCGTAAACGAAGAGCTGGGCGTTAGCTCCGCCGACGAAGCACTGCAGGGTGCATGCGACATCATAGCGGAGGAAATCTCCGACGATCCCGAGATTGTATCGGAGATAAGGGAAAAGACGGCACACAGCGCGGTGATAAATACCGAAGCGGCAGATCCTGAGGAGAAGACCGTGTACGAGATGTACTACGAATTCGCAGAAGGCGCTTCAAAGATTCCGAATCACCGTATCCTTGCAATCAACAGGGGAGAGAAGGAAAAGAAGCTGAAAGTAAAGGTGCTCACCGATGCAGAGAAGATGGAATCCATCATCGCAGCGAAGGTAATAACAAACGAGAAGTCCATATATAGCGGACTTTTGAAGGAGACGATCGCAGATTCCTATAAGCGCCTCATCGCGCCGTCCGCCGAGAGAGAACTTAGAACGGCGCTGACGGAGAGAGCAGAAGCCGAGGCGGTTAAGGTCTTTGCAAAGAACACGGAGAAGCTGCTCATGGTGCCGCCTGTAAAGGGTGCGCGCATCATCAGCATAGACCCGGGCTTCAGGACGGGCTGCAAGGTTGCCGTGCTCGACGAGACGGGAAAGCTGAAGGCCTACACCACCGTTTACCCGACTGAGCCGAAGAAGGACGTGGCCGGCACGAAGAAGGTGCTGAAGAAACTGGCGGAAAAGTACAATATCAATACGATTGTAATAGGAAACGGAACGGCGTCCCGGGAGACAGAGGAAGTGGTTGCGGATTTCATAAGAGAGACAGGACTGCCGATTAACTACACGATTGTGAACGAGGCAGGAGCGTCGGTTTACTCCGCTTCCAAACTTGCAACGGAGGAATATCCGGATCTCGATGTTACGGTGAGAGGCGCCATGTCCCTTGGGAGAAGACTCCAGGATCCACTTGCGGAGCTTGTAAAGATTCCAACAAAGAGCATAGGCGTAGGCCAGTATCAGCACGACATAAACCAGACCCTTTTGGAAAAGGCCCTGGACGGCGTGGTTGAGGACTGCGTAAACAGAGTGGGAGTCGACCTGAACACAGCGTCACCTTCTCTCCTTTCTCACGTCGCCGGAATCAACATGGGTATTGCAAAGAACATCGTGGCATACAGGGAAGAAAACGGCGTATTTACAGACCGGAAACAGTTAAAGAAAGTGCCGAAACTTGGGGATAAGACCTTCGGGCAGTGCGCCGGGTTCATGCGCATAAGCGGAGGAAAGAATCCACTGGACGGTACATCCGTTCATCCTGAGTCCTACAGTGCAGCAGAGGAAATGCTGAAAAAGCTGGGGATTGATAAGTCTGAGATTACAGGCGGATTCACAGGCATGGACGATAAGATATGGGAAGTATACGGCAAGGAAGAAAAGCAGCCGGCTCCTAAGAAACGTGCCAAAGGTCTTGCTGCGCTGGCAGAGCTTTCAAAGCCAGATGATAAGCCGAAGCGCAACATGAAACAGGCCGTGCACAAAATGGCAGAGGACCTTGGCATAGGAGAACCGACTCTCAGGGATATCATAGAGGAAGTGAAGAAACCGGGAAGGGATCCCCGTGAAGACGCACCGCCGGTTGTTTTCAGAAATGACGTGAAATCCTTTGACGATCTGAAAATCGATATGGAACTGGAAGGAACGGTGAGAAACGTGGTGGACTTCGGGGCCTTTGTTGACATCGGAGTAAAAAATGACGGGCTGGTTCACATATCGGAAATGAGCAAGAAAGGGTTCGTAAAACATCCTATGGATGTTGTTTCCGTCGGGGACACGGTCAAGGTGAAAATCATAAAGATAGACAGAGAAAAACAGCGTGTCGGACTCACCATGAAACTGTAAAGAATTGTCTGAAAACTATTTTCGGCGTAGTTGTGAGAACGTTGAAATTACAGGGGTTAAAGGGTGATGGAATACTGTTTGTATACAGTATTTAAAAAGCCAAAGCCTTGTATTGAAATAGTGCTTATGTTAACATCAACTGTGTAGCGCTGGCAATAGGGCTATATCGTTTTAAGGAAAAGGAGACTTGACAAATGGGCGAAGTTTTTGGAGCAATAGCGCGCCTGGCTGCTGATACAGGTATCGCTAATTTCACCTACCAAAGCGGAATAATGATTTTGGTATCATTTATATTCCTCTACTTGGCTATCAGACACGGATTCGAACCACTCCTTCTGGTTCCTATCGCATTCGGTATGTTACTTTCAAACCTGCCTGTGACGGGAATGTTCATTCATGACTACGTAATTAACGACTCGTCGCAGCTTACGGATGCAGGTATACTGACGGTATTTTATGCATTGAAACCGTTGTTGCCGTCCCTGATATTCTTAGGGGTAGGTGCCATGACGGACTTTGGGCCGCTCATTGCGAATCCTAAGTCGCTGCTCATGGGTGCAGCAGCACAGCTCGGTATATTCTTCGCATTCTTTGCAGCTATCATCCTGGGCTTCGACGCACAGGAAGCAGCTTCCATCGGTATCATCGGCGGAGCTGACGGCCCGACAGCAATTTACCTGACTGGTAAGCTTGCAGACCACTTGCTGGGACCTATCGCAGTAGCTGCATATTCATACATGGCTCTCGTACCGGTTATTCAGCCGCCTATCATGAAAGCGCTGACGACAGAGCACGAAAGACAGATTAAGATGGAACAGCTTAGAGTTGTTTCACAGAGAGAGAAGATTCTCTTCCCGATCGCTGTAACAGTAGTAGTAGTTCTCTTACTCCCATCTGCAGCACCACTGGTTGGTATGCTCATGCTGGGGAACCTGTTCAAGGAATCAGGAAGAACTACAAGACTTTCGGATACTTCATCAAATGCACTGATGAACATCCTGGTTATCCTCCTGGGAACATGCGTAGGCGCATCAGCACAGGGTAACAGCTTCATCAATGTAGCAACCGTTAAAATCATAGTTCTCGGTATCTGCGCATTCGCAGTTGGTACAGCAGGCGGCGTACTCATCGCTAAGCTGATGAACGCGCTTACAGGCGGCAAGATTAATCCGCTCATCGGATCCGCAGGCGTATCGGCCGTACCTATGGCAGCGAGAGTATCACAGATTGAAGGTCAGAAGGCGAATCCGAGCAACTTCCTGCTCATGCATGCGATGGGACCGAACGTAGCAGGCGTTATCGGCTCAGGTGTTGCAGCAGCAGTAATGCTCTCCATGTTCGGAGGATTCTAAACAAGACAATCTCTAAAATCATTTTTATACACCGCGAGAAGCTTGGCTCTTTGAGTCAGGCTTTTCCACATGTTAGGGGAATTTACCCCAGGTAAGCAAGATGGAATGGAAGGCCTTTCTTGCGCATGCGCATCGACGCGGCTATATTGCGGCCTCTGCTGACGATTCCCTACTGTAAATAATCCCTACTAAATGGGGATTGTTCAGTAAAGCTGTGATATTTTGCCCTAAAACCTCTTGTTTGAAGGCAATCTACTGCAATTTGGAAAGACTTGAACCGTTTAGTTCAGTAAAGTGTGGAGCTTTTACTGAACAGACCTTGAGAAAAGAAACAACTTATCAGTGACACATCTTGTTCAGGTCAAATTATTAGTAGTAAAATGGAAATGTACTGAAAAAAGGATATGTTTAATATCAATCTGACAGTAAAATTGACATAACGATAGAAACATGAATGCGAGGAGATAGGTATGATTGATACAGTGCTGTTTGACTTTGATGGAACCCTAATGGACACGAACCATGTCATATTAGAGTCCTGGCAATACACGTTCAGAAATCTTGAGAACAGGGAGGAAGATGAAATCCGGCTTATTCCCACATTTGGAGAACCGCTCGATGTAACGATGGCGAAGTACTTTGCAGAGATCCCTGTCAGCGAGTCCATTGAAGTGTACAGGAGTTTTCAGC
>JAFTHD010000242.1 GCA_017457585.1 Bacillota bacterium
CAGGGAATCGGAGAACCCGATTCCCTGCGATAAACTCACTATTAACCGGCAATATCCATTCTATAATCAGAGATTCATCTGACGAACGATATCGTCCTGAGCTGCCTGTATCTCAGCAGCAAGATCACTGCCGCCGCCGGCCGTTGTTGCGTTTGTGATAGCCGTACCAACTGCTGTACGAAGATTGTAGTGGAAATCATTCTGCTCTACTACCGGAACATTTGCGCCCATTGCAACGATGTCTGCGTAGATAGGCTGTCCGTTGAAGTATGAATCGGGCTCCTGGTAAACGCTTGACTTACCTGCTGAGATGCAGCATGTGATAACGCCGCCGTTCTTAAGAGCATTGTCATATGTCTCGATTGTACCTTCACCACCGCCGAATGTGTATGCAAGGAAATCCTGTGCAAGATCAAAGTTCTGGCAGTTAGCTGTTATATAGAGTGAAGATCCGCCGTTTGAAGCATATCCTTCCTTACCTGAAAGTGTAGGGATAGTTGTGAGCTCCCACTTACCGCTGTTTTCAGCAACCTGCTTGATGGTAGGGATGATCCAGTTACCGTTCATAACACCTGCAACCTGATCGCCTACGATAGACTCGTCCGTATATTCTGACCAGCTGTTGCACAGAAGGATAACTCCGTCATTTGCTCCGTCTACGATAACCTGAAGGAGCTTCTGGTATGTCTCGTTACCTGCGATATCGGGATCTCCGTTCTTCCACTGTGACAGACCTTCTGCCTGCATGAACATATAGGGAAGGTCATCGCCTGAGTGATCCATGGAAAGGAGATACTTGCCTGTCTTCTCCTTAACTTCACGGCCGATCTCAAGCCAGCGGTCCCATGTAATGCCTGTAACATCATCAATCGTATATCCGCACTCTTCAAGAATATCAGTACGATATGCGAAGATTGCCGTTCCGTTATCTACGGGAGCTCCGTAATGTACACCGTCTATTGTGCTGTATGATAATTTCTCTGCACCGAAGTCGCTCCAGTCAATGTTTGCGCCTGAAAGATCCTTCCATGCATCGGGATAGTTGCTGACATACTGCTGAATCCAGTGATCCTGGAAAAGAACGATGTCGGGAAGTGTGCTGTAATCGCCTGCCTGAGCTGCGTTTGTAACAGCGTTTTCAACATCTGATGAGCCTGAAACAGTATTGATCTCAAGTTTGAAATCGGGATTCTTGGTCTTGTAAGCTGTAGCAGCTGCCTCAAGGGCGGGAATGTTAAAGTTTGCATCCCATGCTGCAACCGTTAAAGTATTGGGGTCATCGGATATACCACCGAGATCCGTTGTTTCTTCTTCTGCTGCTTCTGCAGGTGCTGCCTCTTCCGCTGCGGCTTCCTCTGTAGCCTCAGCTGCCGCCTCGGGAGCTGCTCCCGCGTCGGATGTTGCGGATCCGCCACAAGCCGTAAGCATACCTGCTGTCATTGCACCTGCCATAATAAGTGCTAATACCTTCTTCTTCATAAAAACCTCCTTTGTGCATTAAACCGCGGAAAATCACTCTCCGCTTTTTCAAAACCACACCTATAATAACACGGAGATTTTTGAAAAAGTTGTCAATAAAAATCTTCTTTTTTGCAAATTCGACTATTACGAATCCGCCTCCCACCCCTTCTGGGCGGAAATATGGTAACTGGAGCGGATCTTGCCCCCTTGAACCTGCATTTTACGCCATTCCTTGGGTGTCATATCCGTCAGTTTCCTGAAATTCCGTATAAAAGTGGAAGGTGTTTCATATCCAACGGTAAGTCCCACATGCTCTATAGACCTGTCACCTCTTCTGATCAGCCTGCACGCCTCGTCTATGCGTACCATATTCAGATAATCCACGGGTTTCATATGCATACTGCTCTCAAACATTCTGCGAAAATGGCTTTCCGACAGACCACAGGCATCTGCAACATCAGCCATTTTCACATCTTCGGCATAATGAAGATTGATATATTCGATGGCATCCCTCACAAATGTTGTGATCTTTGCTCCTCCTGCCCGCTCACGTTCCTCATCAAGGCGCAATACTTCTATAACAAAGGCTTTCAGATAACCTTTAAGGCTCTCCTTGTAGTACATTCTCTCATTA
>JAFTHD010000243.1 GCA_017457585.1 Bacillota bacterium
AATTTGTTACACTTAAATACATAGAGGGCCTCCCTTCGTGTGATTTATTTTGGCAAACAAATCTTACCACAAAGAGACAAGCCCTCTCTTTTATTTTCCCGAATGTAATGTTACGCTACTGGGGAAAAGCAGCCTGTGAATCCGAGACATCCGCTCATCCGCTTCGTGCCAGACGGTCGTAAGCGTCCAGGGAAGGGACAGAAGATAGTCCTGATCGCGCTTTGAGAGGACGGAGATCTTCTTTAGGAATGCCTTTTTGTCCTTGTAAATCTCCTTGCCGAAATTGCAGGGCAGATAGGTCTTCCCTGAGGCAGGCACTTCTTCCGAGACTTGCTTAAACGAGACCTTTCCGTAGGGGCCGGTCTCCTTCACATAGCTCACTTTCTGGAAGCTTTTTGAGGGCTCTGGCTTCTCCAGCAAAATCTTTCCAGTCGCCACAAAATGATCCCAGACCATCTGCGAGATGCGCTCTGCAGAGGTCGGAAACTCCAGCTTTTCTTTGATCTCCGGCACGGTCATACCGACATCTGCCATGTGGCGAACCGCGTCACCGCTTGCAACATCATAGAGGAAGCCAGAGAGTGTTTTTTGAAAATGTGATTCTGCCATTTTATTTGATAAATAATACAGTAACAGAAGATGAAAAAGCGGCCCGGGGAACTTCCCACGGACCGCTTTGTTACCAAATGATTAGATCTCGTTAAATCCTTCTCTTGCCGCATAGGTGGTATGCAGAAGCTCGTGTGCCTTATGAGAGTTCGGCTCGCCGAGATACTTCTCATACAGCTCAACGATCTGAGGATTGTTGTGAGACTGACGGATGACCTGACGCTCGTCCTCGGAATACAGAGCTTTTGCTCTCTTTTCCTTGTAGGTGTCAAGGATGTCATCGGACTCCTTCGGAAGGAAGACAGGTCTGACATAAGACTGTCCGCCACCGTTGATGCAGCCGCCAGGGCAGCCCATGATCTCGATAAACTGATACTTGGACTTGCCTTCACGGATCTCATCAAGGAGAATCTTCGCGGACTTCATACCGGAAGCGATTGCCACATTGACAACTGTGCCGTCGATATCGATGGCAGCTTCACGGATGCCGGCATCGTGGCCACGAACCTCGGTAAACTCTACCTTGCCGTATTCCTTGCCGGTAAGCTTAAAGTAAACGGTACGAAGGGCTGCTTCCATTACGCCGCCGGTGACGCCGAAGATGACGCCTGCACCGGAGTAATCGCCCATGATGTCCTGATCCCACTCTTCGTCAGGAAGACGATCAAAGAGGATACCGGAGCGCTTGATCAGGCGGCCAAGCTCTCTGGTGGTGATGACTGCATCCACATCCGGGATACCGTTGACCTTCAGCTGCTCTCTCTGCTTCTCAAACTTCTTCGCAGTACAAGGCATGACGGAGACGACGAAGATGTCTTCCGGAGCAATGCCCTTCTCCTGAGCCCAGTAGGACTTGATGATTGCACCCTGCATCTCGTGAGGAGACTTACAGGAAGAAAGGTGAGGCAGCAGATCGCCGTAGTTATACTCTGCATAGTTGACCCAGCCAGGAGAACAGGAAGTGATCATCGGAAGCACGCCGCCCTCGGTTAAACGGTGAAGCAGCTCGGTTCCTTCTTCCATGATGGTAAGGTCAGCACCAAAGTTGACATCGTAGACTTTCTCAAAGCCCAGTCTTCTAAGCGCAGCGATCATCTTGCCGGTGACCGGAGTACCGATCGGATAGCCGAACTCTTCGCCGAGGGAAGCACGTACTGCAGGCGCAGCCTGAACGATGACATGCTTGCCAGCCTTGAAAGCAGCGTCGACCTTGTCGATCTCGGAGTGCTCCATCAAAGCGCCGGTCGGGCAGACGTTGACGCACTGTCCGCACTGGATACAAGGAGAGTCATTGAAATTGCGGTTCTCAGCAGGAGAAACGAAGGTCTTGAAACCTCTGTTCTCGAAGCCTAAGATACCAAGGCCATGTGCGTTCTTACATCTCTCGATGCAGCGGCCGCAAAGGATACACTTGGAAGTATCGCGAACGATTGCGGGTGCAAGACGGTCGATGTGAACCTCAGAATGAGCGCCTGCAAATGCTTCTTCTCTGGCACCGGTTAACTGTGCAACATACAGAAGCTCGCAGCTGCCGTTCTTATCGCACTGCTGGCAGTTCTTGTTGTGATTGGAAAGGAGGAGCTCAACGCTTCTTCTTCTGGCCTCAATTGCCTTCGGCGCAGAGATGCGGATCTCCATACCCTCATTGACCGGGTAAACACAGCTTGCTACCAGACCTCTGGCACCGGTTGCCTCTACGAGACAGACACGGCAGGAACCCTGGTTGCACTCGCCATGGTTGAAAGCACAAAGAGAAGGGATCTCATATCCACATTTCTTTGCAGCTTCTAAAATGGTAAGGCCGCTTTCCACCTGATAGGGGATGCCTTCGATTTTGATATTCACTGTAGACATG
>JAFTHD010000244.1 GCA_017457585.1 Bacillota bacterium
AAGGGTGCTCCTGAATCTGAGAAATCCGTAGCATGTTCCGTCCTGTATGGCATGCCCCGACTCATGTGCCGCAATGCAAACCGATGCTATGGATGTACCGCTGTAGACTCCCTGTGAGAGTCTCATAACATCGTTATTCGGGTCGTAGTGATCCGTCAAAGTCCCCTGTACAACCTCAATAGGCACGTGACTTAATCCGTTGGAATCAAGAATCATACGCGCCGCCTGTGCTCCCGTTATTCCTTTGTTTGCAGGTACGTTAGAATACTTACTGTATGCGCTCTTCACCTTAGCCTGCGCGTAAACCGTAAAGATAATAGCAGGGATAAGGACAATGAATGATAGTCCGTACATCTAATCACCTCTAACCGACATTTTATCTCAAAACAGTGCCGATTTCAATGGTAGTGCCCTTCAAATACTCTTTAACCTGAACTCTTTTTTTACCGGGCATCTGAATTACGTCTACCCTGAGTATCTGCCCTGACGCTGCGATGTCTATACCGTCACCTGTAACCGCCACAACCGTGCCGTCCGCTGCGTCCGTCTCGATTCCGGGAACGCATGCATGCCACAATTTGATCTGTCTGCCGTTCATGTCTGCGAAAGTCCCCGGCCACGGGTCAAAGGCTCTAATCGTTCTTTCAAGCCGCTCTGCTCCCAATGAAAAGTCTGCATGCCCATCCGATTTTGAAATCATGGGCGCGTATGTAGAGAGCGCATCGCACTGCTTTTCGGGGACAAGATGATCGAGTCTGTCAAGGGTTTCTACGAGAAGCCCGGCTCCTGCCTTTGCAAGCTCATCGTGAAGCTGTTCTCCTGTCTTCGTATCCACCGGAACTTCTGTCTTTGCCAGCATATCTCCGGTGTCAAGGCCTTCATTCATCTGCATAATGGTAACGCCTGTTATCCTGTCACCCTCTATGATTGCCTTCTGAATAGGCGCTGCTCCGCGAAATCTCGGCAAAAGAGACGCATGGACGTTGATACACCCGTAAGCCGGAAGCTCCAGAACTTCCTTCGGCAAAATCTGTCCATACGCTGCCACCACGATCACATCGGGCGATATATTTCTAAGTTCTTCAAGGAATTCATCATCACCTCTGACCCTCTTCGGCTGTAAAACGGGTATACCGAGTTCGATCGCCTTTTCCTTTACAGGAGAGAACCTGACTTTCTTCCCTCTTCCGCTTACGGCATCCGGCTGAGTACATACGGCTGAGACATGGTGATCGGTGGCTGCGAGAGCTTCCAGGGACGCCGCGGCAAAGTCCGGTGTTCCCATAAAAACGATTCTCATTATTCAGCCTCCCTCTCCTCGAGTTCCTCAGGTGTGAAAATCTCCTTTGCTTTATCGATGAAAAGTATTCCGTCCAGATGGTCGTATTCGTGACAGATAACATTGGCATGGAAACCTTCAAACTCGTACTCCTGAAGTTCTCCTTCCATGTCGAGCCCTCTGATTTTGACCTTTTCAGGTCTGTCTACAAGCCCGTAACGTCCCTGCACCGAAAGGCATGCTTCCTGGCACTCCTGTTCGCCTTCTTTTGAAACGATTTCCGGATTCACAAAGCAGTATACTTCACCCTGTATCGGCTCTGCGACGAGCATGCGCCTGAGTATCCCTACCTGCGGAGCAGCGAGTCCAACGCCCTCTGCTTCCCTCATAGTGTCAATCATATCCTGCAGTATCATGCGTGTTCTATCCGTCACCTGATCCACAGGTCTGCACTTTTTGCGCAGTATTTCGTCGCCTTCTTTAACTATCTTTCTTATTGCCATCTGTTCCTCCGTTTAACTGAAGCTATATGGGTTTATGTCCACTATAGCCGTATAATCAAGTTTGCGTTCTTTTTTATCTTCTTCCCTTATGACCTCTATCAGACTGCTGTACATTCGTCTCTTACCGGCAGGACATTTGATCAGCATGGAATACCTGTAGACATCGCGTATCCTGCTCATATAAGCCTCCTGGGGGGCAAAGAGGTTGGTTCTGTCTCCCTCGGGCAGCAATTCCTTTAATCTGCCGTACCACTTGTCCGCACCTTTTGCTGCGGCTTCCGGACTGCCAGCAGTAAAAACGATTCTGTAAAGATCGCTGTAGGGCGGATATTTCAGGATCTCCCTGAGCATGTCTTCCTCTTTGTAGAAGCCTTCGTAATCCTGTTTCGCTGCAAAGCGTATCGCATAATTGTCGGGGCTGTAGGTCTGAATTATGACCTCACCTTCCGACTCCCCTCTTCCTGCTCTTCCTGCAGCCTGGGTGACAAGCTGAAATGTTCTCTCCGGCGATCTGAAATCAGGTATGTTCAGAGATACATCTGCTGCAACGATTCCGACGAGACCGACGTTTCTGAAATCGAGACCTTTTGCAATTATCTGAGTCCCGATCAGAATATCCGTTTCGTGTTTTTTGAAAGCTCTCAGCTTCCTGTTCAGTTCTCCCTGCTTTTTAACAGTGTCAAGGTCAAGTCTGTCTATCACGGCCTCAGGCAGCAGTTCCTGCACGGCCTCCTGGAGTTTCTCCGTCCCGGTCCCAAAATATCTCATGTACCTGCTCCCACAGTCAGGACATGCTCCCGGAATCTTTTCCCGGTGACCGCAGTAGTGGCAGAGCACGCTGTCCGTAGCTCTGTGATAGGTAAGCGACAGTCCGCACTCGGGGCATTTGAGCACGAACCCGCATTCCCGGCACGATATGAAAGTTGAGTACCCACGTCTGTTCAGGAAGAGCATGATCTGCTTTCCGTGCTCCAGGTTGGTCTCCATCCTGTCCAAAAGTCTGCCGCTTATCACCGTCCTGTTTCCCGTCTTTATCTCCTCTCTCATATCCACCACGTGAACGTGAGGCAACGGGTTTTTATTATATCTTTCGCGCAGCGTGAGCAGTCTGTATATGCCCTGCTCCGCTCTCTTGTATGTTACTACCGACGGCGTGGCGCTGCCCAGCAGAAGGACGCCATTGTTATGGGCGCTTCCGGTTCTTTTTAATGCCACTTCTATGGCATCGTACTTCGGGGTGAAATCCGATTTGTATGTGCTCTCATGCTCCTCATCGACTACGATGAGGCCTATATTTGTCAGCGGTGCAAATACAGCCGAGCGTGCTCCAATAACCACTTTGACTTTGCCGCTTCTGATCCTCTGCCACTGGTCATACCTTTCGCCACTGCTCAGTTTACTATGAAGAATCGCGATCTCATCTTCCGGGAATCTCGCAGCAAATCTCGAAACGATCTGTCCTGTAAGAGATATTTCGGGAACAAGTACTATTACGGTTCTACCAAGTCCGACCGCTTCAATGGCAGCTCTTATATAGACTTCGGTCTTCCCGCTTCCCGTAATGCCGTGAAGCAAAAATCTTTGGTGCTTTCCCGACCTGACTGCACTGTTTATTTCACCGAGAACCGCCTCCTGTTCGGATGTCAGTGCTTTTTCCTCCCCATCATCTCCGTGAATGCCCTTTAGGGAGTTTTTCACCGCTCTCCTTTTGGCCTTGCGCCCTGCCGGAATGAACAGCCTTATTGCATCGATATACCTGCAAAGGTATCTCGTCTTCATCCACCCTGCAGTCTCCATCATCTCTTCCGACAGGCTCACGTCCCGGTCTATGCTCTCGACCAGCTTCAGTTTGCTCTTGAGCTCCTCTCCCGGCGTTTCCGCCATGTTGACAACGTAACCGTCTCTTACCCTGTTTCCCTTGGCGAACGGCACCTTTACCCTGCATCCGACGCAGACGCTGTCATCCTCACATCCGTAAGTGTAAGGCATATCCGTCTGATTGCTTTTGTTGTCGATTACAAGGTCAATGTACTTCATCGGTTGAAACCCCTGATTCTTCCTTCCTGCACTGCCTTGGCATCCTCTGCGCTATCGCTGTCTCTGCTACAGAAGGAAAATGTTGTTAGCCTCGCACTCCTTTATCATCTCGTCTGACCAGATCGCAGCCTGCACTTCACCTATGTGCGCCTTCCTGAGGAAGTACATGCAAAGCCTGCTCTGTCCGATCCCTCCTCCTATGGAGTAAGGCAGCTCTTTGTTCAAAATCTTTTTGTGAAAATCAAGTTCCCGTCTGTCATCCGCTCCTGCGATAGCAAGTTGTCTGTCCATCGCTTCTTCGTCAACCCTTATTCCCATGGAACTTATTTCAAAGGATCTGTTCAGCACGTCATCCCAAAGGAGTATGTCGCCGTTCAGTTCCCAGTCATCGTAGTCCGGAGCTCTTCCATCGTGCTTCTGTCCCGACTTTAATACGCCTCCGATCTTCTTGATGAATACAGCTCTCTTATCCTTCGTGATGGCATCTTCTCTTTCCTTCGGAGTCAGGTGAGGATACATATCCTCAAGTTCCTGGGATGTTATGAAAAAGATCTCGTTCGGAAGGAAGGTCTGCAGTTCTCTGTACGTTCTGTTCACGTAGTCTCCCAGATTCTTGAGAGCGCCGTAAATCGTATTTACGGTATCCTCTAAATACTCATCTGTCCTGTCTTCCTTGTTTATAACTTTCTCCCAGTCCCACTGATCCACGTATATGGAGTGGAGGTTGTCAAGTTCTTCATCACGCCTTATGGCATTCATATCCGTGTAAAGGCCTGTGCCCGGCTGGAATTTATACCTGCCGAGAGCCATCCTCTTCCACTTTGCCAAAGACTGGACGATCTCGACCTTTCGCTCGTCCAGGTCTTTTACTGTAAAGGACACCGTTCTTTCAACTCCGTTCAGGTTATCGTTAAGACCTGATTCAGGATCTACGAACAGCGGCGCCGATACTCTCCTGAGCCTGAGCCCGTATGCCAGTTCTGCCTGAAAAAAGTCCTTTATCTTCTTGATTGCCCTCTGACTCTCCATGTAGTCGATGATCGGCGAATAGTTTTCCGGTACTATAAGTTTACTCATTTTCATTCACCCTTTCTCTCAGAATACTTGCATCCGCAGTAGTTCTGACGATATAAATTATATTTCTTTGATAGCCGGATGGATCTGGCAAATCCATCCTTCTTCTTGAAATCCCTGTCCAAAAAGCTGAGATTGTATCTCAAAGCAAGATCTCTTCCAATCTCTGAAATCAGCTTGTAGTTCTTGTGGGGGCTTACGGTAAGCGTTGTCCCAAAGTAGTCACACCCTGTAAGACTTGCGGTTTCTGCGGTCCTCTCAAGTCTCTGCCTGAAGCATACCGTACACCTTGCTCCTCCTTCAGGTTCATTGCCCAAGCCCTTGGTCGCTTCGAAGAAAGCTCCAGGGCTATAGTCCCCCTCTCTGAAATTGATATGCGTTCTGCCCATGTTCTCTTCGTTAAACTGCTCAATGAATTGAATCTGTGCGGCACGCCTCTTCCTGTACTCTTCCTGATCTGTTATACATGGGTTGAAGAAGAAAACAGTAACGTTAAACTCATCTGCCAGTCTCTCCACCACCGATGTACTGCAAGGTCCGCAGCAACTGTGCAGAAGGAGATCCGGCTTAGCCGGCTGCTCATCTCCTCTGTCATCCATGACACATCCGTCATCAGGCAGCTTAACAACCTCTTCGGCCTGTATGTTATTGCAATTTTTGTTCGTCTGTGCCATTGATAATTCTCCGCTTCTAACCTATGATATAATAACAGTTAATT
>JAFTHD010000016.1 GCA_017457585.1 Bacillota bacterium
CTGGCAGGCAAGGCCTTCGGCTCCACCAAGTCGGGAATCGCACCGCTTTACTCCGACAAGTACGCAAAGGTGGGCTTCCAGGTGCAGGAGCTGTTCATGGACGAAGAGAAACTTCGCGAAAAGGTTGAGAGAATACTGGTTCAGAAGAACGTTCTCTTAAAGCACCTTTACGGCAAACCGGAACTTGATCCTGACGATGTGATGGCAACGCTCATAGAGTACAGAGACATGGTAGCGCCATACGTTTGCGACGTTTCCGAATACCTGAACAAGGCTCTGGCAGAGGGCAAGGAAATCCTGCTGGAAGGTCAGCTTGGCTCCCTCAAGGACACGGATCACGGCATCTACCCTATGGTAACGTCATCCTCTACACTGGCAGGATTCGGCGCAATCGGCGCAGGCATTCCGCCATATGAGATCAAAGATATTATAACCGTAGTAAAGGCCTACTCAAGTGCAGTTGGCGGCGGCGCATTCGTCAGTGAAATTTTAGACCCTGAAGAGGCAGAAGAACTGAGAAGGCGCGGCGGTGACGGCGGCGAATACGGCGCAACGACGGGCAGACCGAGAAGGGTCGGTTGGTTCGACGCTGTGGCTACCAAGTACGGCTGCATGTGTCAGGGCACGACCGAGGTGGCATTTACCGTGCTGGATCCGCTGGGATACCTGGATGAAATCCCGGTATGCGTAGGCTATGAAATAGACGGAGAGGTAACCGACAGGTTCCCTACTACCGCAAAATTGGAGAAGGCAAAGCCTGTCTTCAAGAAGTTCCCGGGCTGGAAGTCCGACATCACAGGCATACACGAATTTGATAAACTTCCTGTCGAGGCGCAGAACTACGTCAACGAAGTAGAAAAGCTTATCGGCTACCCGATCACACTTGTTTCCAATGGACCGGGCAGAGAAGATATTATTAAGCGCGAGCCTAAACTTTAGGTTCGCCTTACGTTCATGTTGATAAAATCGGAAGGAGAATCAAATGGCTGTACTTATCAAGAACGGGATCGTTGTAACTGCAGAAGGAGAAAGCAAGGCTGACGTCCTCGTAAACGGCGAAACTATCACCGCTGTTGGCGAAGGACTGGAAGCGGAAGGCGCAGAAGTCATCGACGCTGAGGGCAAATACGTGCTCCCGGGTGGAGTTGACCAGCACGTACACTTTTCCTTTACGTACAAGGGCAGCAAGACGAGGGGATTTGAGACATCAAACGCCGCAGCAGTAGGCGGCACGACGACGCTCATCGAGTTCGTTAACCAGGAGAAGGGAAGAGGTCTCGTTGAGACCATCGAAGATTACAGGAAGACCGATGCCGATGGAATCGCAATGGTCGACTACACGTTCCACAGCGTCATGACTGACCCGAGACCTGAAGTGATCGAAGAGATTCCTAAGCTGGCAGAGGCAGGATATCCTACCATGAAGCTGTTCATGGCTTACAAAGGTCAGTTCTTCCACGCTGATGACGATGCAATCCTGCAGGCGCTTCAGAAGGGTAAGGAAGCCGGCGTTACCGTAATGGTTCACGCAGAGAACGCCGATATGATAGATGTTGCGACAAAGCAGCTTATCGCCGAGGGCAAGACAGGTCCTTATTACCACGCAGTGAGCAGACCTCCTGTTGTTGAGGCAGAGGCTACGAGAAGAGCCATCTACCTGGCAGAGATGGCAGATGCTCCGCTCTACGTTGTTCACGTAACTTGCAAAGAGGCGCTGGCAGAGGTTAAGGCCGCTTATCAGAGAGGTCAGAAGATCTTCGGCGAAACATGCGCTCACTACCTGGTTCTCGATGAATCAGATCTGGCAAGACCGGACTACGAAGGTGCAAAATACGTATGCTCACCGGCACTGAGAACGGAAGAGCACAGAGACGCACTTTGGGAGGCAGTAGACAGGAAGTGGCTCAACGCCATCTCATCAGACCACTGCGGATTCGACTTTGCAGAGCAGAAGCACATGGGATACGGCGAGGGCAAGTCCTTTGCAGATATTCCGAACGGTGCTCCTTCCCTTCAGAACAGGCTGAACATCCTCTGGACTTACGGTGTTGAAGAGGGCAAGATTTCAAGGAGCAGACTGGTAGACCTGTATGCCACATCACCGGCAAAGGTAAACGGCCTTGAGAACAAGGGCCAGTTGGCACCTGGATTTGACGCCGATATCGTCATCTTTGACCCGTCATACGAGGGCGTAATCAGTGTAGATACCAACCTGGAGGGCGTTGACTACTCACCGTTTGAAGGATTCAAGCAGAAGGGCAGACCTGAGACTGTATTCCTGAGAGGAAAGAAGATCGTGGAAGACGCCAAATACATCGGACAGAAGGGCGACGGTAAGCTTCTCCACGGTAAGCCTTTCGGCTCATCCTATCAGTGGTAGATGAAATGAAAATTAACGGAGAAAGACTGCTGGCTAATCTGCACCAGCTTCGCGAGTTCACGAACACACCCGGAGAGGGTGTGACCAGGTTCAGCTACTCGCCCATGGATGCAAAGGCCAGAGAATTCATCATCAAGAGGGCGGAGGCTGCGGGCTGCTCCGTCGCAATCGACCCTCTGCAAAATATCCGCATAGGACTCAAGTCCAACGTGCCTGGCAGGAAGACGGTTTTCGCCGGATCTCACATCGATACGGTGCAAAACGGCGGCTGGCTGGACGGCATATACGGTGTTTGCGGAGCACTGGAGGTTCTTGAAACCCTGACGGAAAATCTCCCGGACGCAGCAGATGCTCCCGTCGCAGGCGATGGGCCATCGTCTTGTGACAATGAAGATGCGGTGGCAGGCAGCGAGCCATCAAATATGGAGGCTGGAAGCGACCGCTTCCTCCCATCCTACAACTACGAGGTCATCATCTTCGCAGAGGAGGAAGGCTCCAACTTCGGCTCCACCATGACGGGAAGCAAGTTTCTGACCGGAATTTATACAGAGCCGGATCTGGACAAACTTTGCGATGACAGGGGCAGGACGCTACGAGACGCCCTTGCATCGCTAAACGATATCCCTGACTCTCCCGAGTGCAGATCGCCTCTTTACAACAGAGAGGACACGGATGTCTCAGGGTTGGTTCTGAACTTTGATGAAATCAAAACCATGCTTGAGCTTCACATCGAGCAGGGGCCGGTTCTGGACAGAGAACATCTCCAGATGGGAATCGTTGACAGCATTTTCGGCATGCGGGTGGTGGAGTTCACCCTTACCGGTGTCGGCAATCACGCCGGCGCAACGCCTATGGCAGAGCGCTTCGATGCGCTTTGCACGGCGGCAGAGGCAATCGTTGAGGCGGAGAAGATTGTCAGAGCCGATGAAGATAAGCGAACCGTCGTAACCTTTGGCAAGCTGGATGTTCTTCCGAACCAGTCCAACGTAATCCCTGAGACCGTGAAGTTCACCATGGAAGTCCGGGACAAGGATCCTGAGAAGATTGATGCCTTCACCGATGCCTGCATATCCGTTATCGAGGATGTGGCAAAGAGGCGCGGTGTTACCTGCGAAAAGCACGAACATTCCAAGTCATCCCCGCTTCACCTTTCTGACAGGCTGATAGAAGGCATGGTTTCAAGGGCAGATGCCAGCGGTATTTCATACAAGGTGATGGACAGCGGAGCCGTTCACGATGCCTGTATGCTGGCAGGTCACGTTGATACGGGAATGATTTTCGCACCGAGCATAAGAGGCAGAAGCCACGTGCCGGAAGAAGATACGAAGGAAAGCGATCTGGTCGCTTCCGCACAGTTCCTCATGGACACTGTTCTTGATGAACTAAAATAGATTCATTAACCGGAGGATATCGTCGTGTACAAAGACGCAATGCGTGCTGCATGGGTTGAGATCAATCTATCCAACCTTGACTACAACATTAAGCAAATCAAAGAA
>JAFTHD010000245.1 GCA_017457585.1 Bacillota bacterium
ATGCAGAAAAACTGGATCGGCAAGAGCCACGGAGCACAGATTACGTTCCCTATCGACGGATTCGACAAGGCCATGGACGTATACACCACGAGAGCCGATACCCTCTACGGCGTAACCTACATGGTTATGGCTCCGGAGCATCCTTATATCTCTGAACTGGTTGCAGGAACAGAGTACGAGGCGGATGTGAACGCTTACATCGAGAAGGTTCAGCACATGAGCGATATCGACAGAACCTCCACTTCAAATGAGAAGACGGGCGTGTTCATCGGAAGATACGCGATTAACCCTATAAACGGCAAGAAGGTGCCGATCTTCATTTCAGACTACGTACTCATGGGATACGGAACAGGCGCCATCATGGCCGTTCCTGCACACGATACACGTGACTTTGACTTTGCAAAGAAGTTCGACTGCGACATCATTCCTGTAGTCGATCCGGGAGATCCTGCAATCGATTTGAACAACCTGACGGAAGCCTTCGTTGCGGAAGGAACCATGATCAATTCGGGCTTCATGGACGGCATGAACAACCGAGACGCCATAGCCGCTATGATCAAGCACGTTGAGGAGGAGGGCATCGGCAAGGAGACTACAAACTACAAGCTCCGCGACTGGCTCATTTCGAGACAGAGATACTGGGGTACCCCTATCCCTATGATTTACTGCGAGGACTGCGGATGGCAGCCTGAAAAGGAAGAAAATCTTCCTGTACTCCTCCCGATGGACGTTGAGTTTACAGGAAAGGGAGAGTCACCTATCGCGACCAGCAAATCTTTCCAGAACGCTGTATGCCCGTGCTGCGGCAAGCCGGCAAGGAGAGAAATCGACACCATGGACACCTTCCTCGATTCCTCATGGTACTTCCTGAGATACTGCGATGCGAGAAACGATCAGGAAGCTTTTGCAAAGGATAAGGTGGATTACTGGATGAACGTAGACCAGTACATCGGTGGGGTTGAGCATGCCATTCTTCACCTGATGTATGCAAGGTTCTTCCAGATGGCACTCTACGACCTGGGTCTCGTAAGCACTGAGGAACCGTTCAAGAATCTGCTCACCCAGGGCATGGTCATCAAGGACGGAGCTAAGATGTCAAAGTCCCTGGGCAACGTGGTAAGCCCTGCCGAGATCATAGAGAAGTACGGTGCCGACACGGCAAGACTCTTCATACTCTTTGCAGCACCTCCTGAAAGGGAGCTGGACTGGTCGGATCAGGGAGTAGAGGGAAGCTACAGGTTCATCAACAGAGTTTACAGAATGGTCTACGATTACACCAAGGACCACACCATCACTGACGAAGCATATGAAATCAGAAACGATGCGGACAAGAGCCTGAACTACTGGATGAACTACGCCATCAAGAAGGTTTCCGACGACATCGGAACAAGATTCAACTTTAACACGGCAATCAGTACCGTTATGGAACTGGTTAACGAGATGTATAAGTACAGAGAAGGTGAGATGAATGAGGCTCTCTTCGGCACAGCAACGAAGAATCTCATCGTCATGCTGGCACCTTTCATTCCTCACGTTGCAGAGGAAATGTGGGATCACATCGGTCAGGAGGGATCGGTTCACGACTGTCTGTGGCCTGATTACGATGAAAGTGCTCTTGTCAAGGATACCGTTGAGATCGTTGTACAGATCAACGGCAAGATCAAAGAAAGAATGGACATAGCAGGAGACCTGAGCAGAGAAGAGATGCAGGTCGCCTGCATGGAAGATGATAAGGTCAAGGCTCTTATTGAAGGGAAGAATGTTGTCAAGGTAATCGCAGTGCCTGGAAAACTTATCAATATTGTAGTTAAGTAGACGTTTATTCTGTTCCTTCACCTGTCTTGATCAGGAAGGAAATATATGAGCGAAAAGAAAAAGAAGACGTCTGCAGGTTCTCGCAAAAAATTGCAGCAAGGTCGTGGCAAGAC
>JAFTHD010000246.1 GCA_017457585.1 Bacillota bacterium
CTGGTAGAAGCAGGTTATGAGCCTGAAATGGCATACTTCGAGTGCATCCACGAGATGAAGCTGATCGTTGACCTTATCAACGAAGGCGGATTCGACAAGATGAGATACTCCATTTCAAATACTGCTGAGTACGGCGACTACAGATCAGGCAGAAGACTGATCACAGAAGATACGAGAAAAGAAATGAAGAATATACTCAGCGAAATCCAGGACGGAACATTCGCATCAGAGTTCATTCAGGAGATGGGTGCAGGCGGCAAGGCAAGATTCCTGGCAACGAGAAAGAAGGAATCGGAGCACCTTCTCTGCAAAGTCGGCGCAGAACTGAGAAAGATGATGAGCTGGCTCCAGAAATGAACACTCTGCCCAAATCTTCGATTTGGCGCGCAGAGTTTCTGCTAGACGGACCTATCCCGACGAGTTTCGAGCCGTCGGAAGGTCCTCTTCCAAAACCGCAGGGCTTCAGCCCGTGGCGGTTGACGGAGGGATGCCCGCAAACTCGAGCGTTGCGAAGAGTGTGCGGTTTGCAGCCCGAACGTAAGAGGCTCAGCGACCAACGACGATGAACCTCTCAAGCGTCCGGCCTAAAGCTGGACGCTTTGCATAACAGAAAGGAAGAATGTTATGAGTAGAAGAAGTGATAACGTAACAAAGGGTCCGGAGCGCGCTCCTAACAGGAGTTTGTTCTACGCGATGGGCTATACAAAGGAAGAGCTGGAAAGACCGCTCATCGGCGTAGTCTCCGCAAAGAGCGAGATTGTACCGGGACACATGCACCTGGATAAAATCGCGGAAGCTGTCAAGTCCGGCGTTCGCATGGCCGGCGGAACCCCGATAGAATTCCCTGCAATCGGCGTATGCGACGGCATCGCCATGGGTCATCTGGGAATGAAATATTCCCTGCCAAGCAGAGAGCTTATCGCAGACAGCGTCGAGTCCATGACCCTTGCGCACGCTCTTGACGGCCTGGTTCTCATCCCTAACTGCGACAAGATCGTTCCGGGCATGATCATGGCTGCCGTAAGGATGAACATCCCTGCAGTCGTATGCTCCGGCGGGCCTATGATGTCGGGTCTCGTGGCAGGTGAAGAGACCAGCCTCTCAAAGATGTTTGAAGCTGTCGGCGCATATAAGGCCGGCATCATAAACGCAGAAGGGCTTCGGGAATACGAAGAAAACGTATGTCCTGGCTGCGGTTCATGCTCAGGCATGTACACGGCGAACAGCACCAACTGTCTCGCTGAGGCAGTGGGCATCGCACTTCCGGGCAACGGGACGATTCCTGCAGTTCACTCAGGAAGAATCATGCTGGCTAAGCACGCAGGAATGGCGATCATGGAGCTGGTCGAGAGAGGAATAACGGCTCGCGACATCATTAATGAAAAGTCACTGAGAAACGCACTTGCATGCGACATGGCTCTGGGCTGCTCCTCCAACACGGTTTTGCACCTGCTGGCCATCGCAAACGAAGCCGGAGTTGACTTCGACCTGCACCTCTTCAACGAGTACAGCGGCAAAGTGCCTAACCTGTGTCACCTGGCACCTGCTGGCCCGACGCACATGCACGATTTGAACAACGCCGGCGGACTCCCTGCAGTTTTGGCTGAGCTGGACAAGATCGGCGTAATCGACACTTCCCTCATCACCGCTACGGGCAAGACCGTTGCAGAAAACATCAAGGGCGCATACATCAAGGATACCAACTGCATCAGGCCTGTTACAGATCCTTACAGCCAGACGGGTGGTATCGCAATCATGTGGGGCAACATCGCACAGGACGGCTGCGTTGTAAAGAGAAGCGCCGTTGCTCCTGAGATGCTGGTGCACTCAGGTCCTGCAAGAGTTTTCGACTCCGAGGATGAGGCAATCGACGCAATCTATAACGGCAAGATCGTAGACGGCGACGTGGTCGTAATCAGATACGAAGGTCCTAAGGGTGGCCCTGGAATGAGAGAAATGCTCAACCCTACCAGTGCGCTGGCAGGAATGCAGCTCGACAAGACCGTTGCCCTGATAACCGACGGCAGATTCAGCGGTGCAAGCCGCGGCGCTTCCATAGGACACGTCAGTCCTGAGGCTGCGCAGGGAGGAAACATCGGACTTCTCCGCGAAGGCGATATCATCGATATCGATATCCCTGGCTCAAAGATCAACGCTCAGGTAAGCGATGAAGA
>JAFTHD010000247.1 GCA_017457585.1 Bacillota bacterium
AGACGTAGGTAATAAGCAATTATAAACAGTTAATCGTAAGGGAAGATTGTAATAAGTTATAAGGAGGCAGAGATGAAAAGAAAAAGATGTGTAGCAATGCTGCTGGCAGGAGGTCAGGGCAGCAGACTTGGACTACTTACCAAGAGCATCGCCAAGCCGGCAGTATCTTTCGGAGGTAAGTACAGGATCATCGATTTCAGTCTGTCCAACTGTGTCAACTCCGGAATCGACACGGTTGGTATACTGATTCAGTACAGACCTCTCGTTTTGAACCGATACGTATCCACAGGTGAGGCCTGGGATCTTGACGTTGCAGAGGGAGGCGTATACATCCTGCCGCCTTACGAAGTTCAGACGGGCGGAGAGTGGTACGAAGGTACGGCAGATTCCATCTATCATAACATTCCTTTTATAGACATGTATAATCCGGAAAACGTGCTCATCCTGTCGGGAGACCATATATACAAGATGGACTACAGCGTGATGCAGGATTATCACGAGAACACGGAGTCAGACCTTACCGTGTCCGTCATCGAGGTGCCGATGGAAGAGGCCAGCAGGTTCGGGATCATGTCCGTGGACAGCGAGGACAGAATTACAAAGTTCAGCGAAAAACCGAAGAACCCTGATAGCAACCTGGCGTCCATGGGCGTGTACATCTTCTCATGGCCGGTACTCAGGCAGGCTCTCATAGAGGACAGAGAGGATCCTGAGTCCTCCCACGACTTCGGTAAGAACATCATTCCGAAGCTTTTGAACGAAGGGAAGAAGCTCAGCGCCTACAGATTCAAAGGATACTGGAGAGACGTAGGTACCATCAGCAGTTACTACGACAGTCAGATGGAGATGATGGAGGAAACGGAGCTTCACATCTTCAGCGATGATATGAAGATATACTCCAACAACAACAACCATCAGCCTCTCGTAATAGGGCCGAAAGGTACGGCGGAAGCGTCCCTCATAAGCAACGGATGCGATGTAAACGGCACGGTAAAGAAGTCCATTCTCGGCTCCGGCGTTGTGGTTGAAGAGGGGGCAGTCGTAGAGAAATCCATCGTTCTTCCTGACGCTCACATAG
Organism: Bacillota bacterium; assembly: GCA_017457585.1. Next base: position 1,079 of record JAFTHD010000247.1, read on the forward strand.
GAGCAGGCTGTCACATCGTAAACGCCATCATAAACGAAGGCGTAATCGTTGGCGACGGAGAGAAGATCGGTGATGCTGACGGTGAAACAGAAGTTTATGGCGAAGCTCGCCTGTCAATTTAGAAGGGAGGAGTAGTCAAATGAAAGCTATAGGTATTATATCTGCTAACTACGTAAGCGGTGACTTTGACACCCTTACGAACAAGAGAACGCTTGCATCGATTCCTTTCGGAGGAAGATACAGGCTGATCGATTTTGCACTTTCGAACATGGCGAATTCGGGCATTACAACGGTCGGTGTGATCGCGCCCTACAACTCCGGTTCCCTCATAGACCACATTGGCGTGGGTAAACCATGGTCTCTCGACAAAAAAATCGGCGGACTTTTCGTCATGCCAGGTTCCGTATTCGGCGTAACCATGTCGGGGAACAGATTCCTCATGCGCGATCTGATTGCAAACAAGGCCTTCCTCGAAAAGGACGATGCTGACTACGTTGTCGTGACGGGAAGCAGCGACGTATACAACATGGATTACATGCCCCTCGTAGAAGCCCATCATAAGAGCGGCAGACCGATAACCCTGGTTACAAAGAGGGTTCACGATGCAGAGCACTACAGAGGGTTCTTCATCACAAAGGACGATGACGGCAAGGTGAACGGAATCTCGACAAAGTCCTTTGGAGACGCAGATTACTTCATCGACTGCTTCGTTGTGGACAGGAAGTTCCTGCTTGACTTCATTGGCTGGTTCGAGACGCTGGAATACATGGATGCAATCGATATACTGGACATCTATCTCGACAGATTCGAAGTGGGAACATACGAATTTGAAGGCTACTACGGCAAGATAAACAGCCTGGTTACCTACTGGAGAAGGAATATGGATCTTCTCCACAAGGAGGTTGTAAACGAACTTTTCAACGGGGAGAGAACCATCTATACGAAGGTTCAGGATGAGCCGCCTGCAGATTTTAATGCAGGTTCAAACGTTAAGAACTCCCTGATCGCTGCAGGCTGCAACATAAAGGGAACCGTTGAAAACAGCATCATATTCAGAAGCTGCAACATAGCGGAAGGTGCAGTGATCAAAAACAGCATCATTCTTCAGCACGCTGACATAGGAAAGAACGTTGTCCTTGACAGAGTGATATTCGACAAGTACGTTACCGCTAAAGAAGGCGTTGAAGTGAGAGGCGGCAACGAAACACCTATCGTCATTGACAAGGGCAGCAATCTTTAGGAAAAACACTATAAAACGATATATTGAAAGGGAAATTGATGGCTAAGAAACAGATACTTTTTGCGGCCTTTGAGGCTGCACCCTTTATGAAAACCGGTGGACTTGGTGATGTGGCCGGTTCACTGCCGGAGGCCGTCAAGTCGCCGGAATACGACATTCGCGTTATACTTCCGCTGCTGAGCGTAATACCTGACGAGTATAAGGCGAGAATGAAGTTCGTAAAGAACTACGAAGTGCCTCTCGGATGGAGAAGCAAGTACTGCGGACTGTTCAGGATGAGAAAGGGTGGGGTGACCTACTATTTCCTGGATAACGAGTATTACTTCAAACGGGACAGAATTTACGGAGAGTTTGACGATGCGGAGAGGATCGCCTTTTTCTCGAAGGCCGTTCTCGAGACGATCGTGAATGTGAACGCTTTGAATCCCGATATCATACATTGCAATGACTGGCATACGGCACTTGTGCCTGTATTCCTTCATGAGCAATACAGAGACGTGCCGGGATTTGCAGGCATTAAGACGGTGTTCACCATTCACAATCTCCAGTTCCAGGGTCAGTACGACAAGTTCATAACGGGAGACATTCTCGGACTTGAAGGAACACCTGCTGCAGGACAGATGATTCACGATGACGCGGTGAACTTCATGCAGGGAGCCGTAATCTACAGCGATCTTGTAACTACGGTCAGCCCTACTTATGCTGATAACATCTGCACGATAGAGTACGGCGAGGGACTGGAAGGCCTCTTCCAGTCGAGAAGTTACAAGCTGAGGGGAATCGTAAACGGCATCGATTACAAGGTCTATAATCCGGAAAAGGATCATGCGGTAGCAGAGAATTATACTGCAGATACCATAGAGCGCAAGGTGAAGAGCAAGCTTGCCCTCCAGAGAGAACTGGGTCTTCCGGAAAATCCGGATATACTGCTCTTTGCCATGGTTACCAGGATGACTTCCCAGAAGGGAATGGACCTTGTGAGCGCAGTTTTGCCGCAGATCGCAGGCAGAGGCATGCAGCTTGCGATTCTCGGAACGGGTGACACCGAGTACGAAGAGGATGCCAAACTCGCCGCCGGTATGTATCCGGATAAAATCTGTGCGAGGATTATGTTCGATGAGAAGCTGAGCAGGCGGTTCTACGCAGGCGCCGACTGCTTCATCATGCCATCCATATTTGAACCTTGCGGACTGGCTCAGATGATGGCCATGAGGTACGGCACCCTTCCACTTGTAAGGAAGACGGGCGGCCTGAAGGATACGGTGAGAGGATACTGGGATTACGGCGAGGAAGCTGACGGATTCTCCTTTAACGATCCGGATGCCAACGGACTTCTCGTGACGATCGATCAGGCACTGTCCATCTGGTACGATTCGCCGGAGATCTGGAAGAAACTGCAGATGAACGCCATGGCCGAGGATTTCAGTTGGACAAAATCGGCGGAGATATACAAGGCAATGTACGATGAACTTGCCGAAGGAAAAGCATGAGAATTTATCACGATTCACACAAATCTGAATATAGAGAGCCTTTTGGTGCAGTTACCGGGGGAGAGCGTGTAAAGCTCTCCCTGATAGTTACTTATGACGAGAACGATAGCCCTGAAGAAACCGGGAACTTTGAAGATCCGGGTATCGCGACGGGTGCGGTGAACCTGCGCCTTTGGCGAGATGAGACCGGTGAGCGTATGGTTCCAATGGAGCAGGTATCTTGTGAACACGGCAAGGCACTCTACAGTGCAACCATAGAGGCGCCGGAGGAGTCGGGGCTCCTGTGGTACTACTTCACATGGGAGCAGGACGGGAAGAAGATTTTTTACGGCAACAACTACGATCAGACAGGCGGAGAAGGCGTTATGAGCGAAAGCGAACCACCGTCCTATCAGATCACCGTCTACAATTATGCGCCCGTACCGACATGGTACAAGGAGGGAATCGTCTATCAGATATTCCCGGATCGCTTCGCAAGAGATGGCCTGTGGGAGAGCAGGTGCGAAGACGTTCTTAAAGATCGCGAAAGCGCGGGGCTAAAGGGTCAGGGAAAGTTCATCGAGGAGGACTGGTACAGGCCGGCATATTACATCAAGGATGAAGAGGGAAATGTCACCGACTGGCCCTTCTACGGCGGAAGCTTCAAGGGCATAGAGGAGAGACTCGATCATCTGACTTCCCTCGGAGTCAGTGCCATATACTTAAATCCTATTTTTGAGGCCTCCTCAAACCACAGGTACGACACGGGGGATTACATGAAGGTAGACCCCATGCTCGGGACAGAAGATGACTTCAGAGAACTGGCAGAGGCTGCGAGAAAGAAGGGCATAAGGCTTATTCTCGACGGAGTCTTCAGCCATACAGGCGCAGACAGCGTCTACTTTGATAAATACGGTAATTACGGGGGCGAGGGAGCATATGATAACCCTGAGTCTCGATACAGAGACTGGTATGAATTTCGTGATAACGATCCTGTGGGATACAGAAGCTGGTGGGGTGTAAGAGATCTGCCGGAAGTCAATGAGACCAACGAATCCTACCGGGATATGATATGCGGAGACAACGGAGTTCTGGCCAAGTGGCTCAGGGCAGGGGCTTCGGGATGGCGTCTCGATGTAGCAGATGAGCTGCCGGACAGCTTCATAAGGGAGATAAGGCACAGAATCAAGGTGGAAGATGTAGATGGTCTGCTCCTTGGAGAGGTGTGGGAAGATGCCAGCAACAAGATAAGCTACGGTGAAAAGCGAAAGTACCTCATGGGTGATGAACTGGATTCTACGATGAATTATCCGCTGAGAGACCTGCTCACGGACTTTGCTGACTACAGGATCACTTCAAGTCAGGTGGCAGGGCGCATCATGAGCCTTGCGGAGAATTACCCAAGGGAAAACTTCTACGGCGCACTCAACCTGATAGGAAGCCATGACAGACAGAGGATACTGACCCGAATGGGAGCAGGAGAAAACTACGACAGGGCCGTTGCAAGAGTGAAGCTTCTGTCGGTGCTCCAGTATACGCTTCCGGGAGTGCCTTGCATTTACTACGGCGATGAAGCCGGGATGACAGGCGGTGAGGATCCTGACAACAGGAACGGATATCCTTGGGAACGCGAGAATCAGGAGCTGCTCTTCCACTACAGACAGCTCGGAATACTATACAGGGAGCATCCGGTGTTACAGGCAGGCGGCCTTAGGATGCTCAACTCGGGAAATGAGAACGTCATAGCCTTCTTGAGGACGGGAGAAGAGGAAAATCTTCTCATCCTCGTAAACAGGTGTGAGGGAGCTGAGACCATATATGCAGATTTCCTATCAGACCAGATGGAAGATGTGAGAACCAGTTATTGTCTCGAACTTCTCAGATCAGAGGAAGTGAAGACGGAATCGGGGAGCATAGCAGGCGATATCGAAGTTGACGGGAATGGAGCTGCGATCATATGCATGAGGCGTGAGATCCCAAAATCTTTCGAGATGAAAAGGTCTGCCGGCGTAATATGCCACATAAGTTCTGTTCCCGGCGGAGTTTTAGGAAGACCGTCACGTGAATTTGCAGACTACCTGGCATCTGCCGGCATGAAGCTTTGGCAGATACTTCCGCTCAATCCCGTAGGCCTGGGCGGCTCACCGTACAGCAGCGGCGCAGCCTTTGCAGGAGAAGCGTCTTTGATCAATTACGAGGAACTTCCCGATTTATCGGGCTTTGATAGCTTCTGCGGAGAGAACGGTTTCTGGCTTGAGGATTATGCCCGGTACGTTTCTGTTAAGGAAACCGGCAGAATTGATACAGAGGTAGTATCACGTGTCAAGAGGGAACAGTACTACTTCCATGTTCAGTGGCAGGAACTGAGAGCGTATGTAAACGGAATCGGAATTGAGATCATAGGCGATCTGCCTATCTTCGTCTCCACAGACAGCGCTGATATCGAAGCGCACAGGGAGCTTTTTCAGATAGATGAAAACGGAAACCTCAGGTGCCATGCAGGCGTACCGCCTGATTACTTCACACCGGAAGGTCAGGACTGGGGCAATCCGCTGTACAACTGGGAAGCCATGAAAGCGGAGGATTACGACTGGTGGAAGCAGAGACTGAGACAATGCTTCGGAAGGTACGACTACGTGAGACTGGATCACTTCAGGAGCTTTTCGGAGTACTACTCCATACCGCAGGGTAAGACGCCTGTCAGCGGAAGCTGGCAACCGGGTCCCGGGATTGATTTCTTCAGAACCATGGCTCATGAGTTCGGTGAGGATAAGCTGAGGATTCTCGCAGAGGACCTGGGGATGCTGGACCCAGGAGTGTACAATCTTCTGAAGTTTACTGGACTTCCGGGGATGGACGTATGGCAGTTCGGATCGGAAGAGATGATGTCTATGAGTCCTGAGAAGGCTTCGAGAAGAGTATTTTATACGGGCACCCACGACAATCAGACCCTTATGGGATGGTGCAGGGAGCGCGACATGGACTATGGAGACGCACTTGGGATCATACGAAAGCTTTACGAAAGCGACGCGCCATGGGTCATGCTCCAGGTGCAGGATATGTTCCTGCTTGGAGATGAAGCGCGAATGAATGTACCCGGGGTTCCTGAGGGAAACTGGAAGTGGAGACTGCCGGATAAGGGTGGAAACACGGATATAAGAGACAGTATGAAAAATGCCGAAAGAATAGCGGCAGGCTTCCGATCCCTATCGGAAGAGACCGGTAGGACGGGAGATATCTCTCAAAGTGAAAGGAGAAACGATGAGCAGCGACTATAGGCAAAGTTATGAGGATTGGACGAAGAAGTGTCCCGAGTTTAAAGCTGAGCTGGAAGCAATGACAGAAGGAGAAATCGAAGATGCCTTCAGTAAGGACCTTAAGTTCGGTACAGCAGGCCTCAGAGGTGTAATGGGTGCCGGAACAAACAGAATGAACGTCTACGTTGTAAGGCGAGCTACCCAGGGACTGTCAGAGCATCTGAACGAGAACTACGATAACCCGACTGTTGCGATTGCATACGACAGCAGGAACAACTCCAGACTTTTTGCAGAGGAATCCGCAAGAGTTCTGGCGGGAAACGGTATCAAGACGTACATATACGATGAACTCATGCCGGTACCGGTGCTTTCCTTCACGGTTAGAGAGCTTGAGTGTACCTGCGGTATCGTCATCACGGCAAGTCACAACTCAAGGGAGTACAACGGCTACAAAGTTTACGGATCCGATGGAGCGCAGATTCTCGAGTCTGAGGCAGAGAGCATCTTAAAGAAGATAGGCGGCGTGGATATATTCGACGGCGTCAAAGCCGCTGACTTCACCCCTTCAGATGAAGGGCTCATATCCTATGTGGACGAAAAGGTGTACGAGGCGTACATGAAGGCAATGCTTGCGGCAACGGATATTACGGAGGTCACAGACGTTGATATTCTGTATACACCGCTAAACGGTTCGGGAAGAAGACCTGTAACGGATATGTTCGCAAGGTGCGGCTTCGATATAAGGATCGTAAAAGAGCAGGAACTTCCTGACGGAGACTTCCCGACATGCACCTATCCGAATCCGGAAAAGCCGGAAACCTACAAGGTTGCGCTGGAGCATGCGGAGGGGTGTGACATCATCGTTGCAACAGACCCTGACTGCGACCGAGTGGGATGCATGGTAAGGCACGAAGGAGCGTACAGGCTGTTCTCAGGCAACGATATCGGAACGGTGATTTCCTACTTCCTGGCAAGCCAGCCCGGTGCAGAGGGAAAGACCATCGTTTCCTCCCTGGTAAGCACGCCGCTCATCGACGCGATAGCCGTAGATAAGGATGTAAAGGTTGTCAGAACGCTCGTAGGCTTCAAGTGGATCGGTGCACAGATGAACGAGCTGGGCGAAAACTTCCTGTTCGGATTCGAGGAGAGCAACGGTTATCTGACGGGTCTCTATGCGAGAGATAAGGATGGCGTTTGCGGAGCAAGGCTTCTCTGTTCACTGGCGGCATACTATAAAGCGCAGGGCAAGACGCTCGTAGACGTTTTGGACGAAATATACGAAAAGTACGGTACGTGTCTCAACGAAACGGTCAGCCTGGAAACGGAGGGTGCACCGCTTATGAAAAAGGTGCGCGAAGCGGATATTCCGGGGCTCATCGACTACGGCCCTGGCATATGCGGACTGCCTCCTGCCGATATCATCCAGATGAGCTACGTGGACGACAGCCGCCTGATCATAAGACCTTCGGGAACTGAGCAAAAGGTTAAACTCTACATCTCGGCGTCTGACAAGGATAGGGTTGAAGAGATTCTCAGCGGTCTTAAGAAGATTATCGGATAGTAAAATTGAATAGATATATAAAATTGGTTGTAATTTTATGGGACTTAGTGTAAACTTATAGAATAATCGGAATATTCTTTTAGTATGAAAAGGTGGTTTTTATGTCTATTTTCAAAAAAAAGAAGCCGGGAGAAGAATTGGGTGAAGTAAAAGCGCTAAACCCTATGCTGATTCTGGCGGTCATCATGGTTCTTGCAGCTATTGCGACCTATGTAGTCCCTGCCGGAACTTTCGACCGCGTACCTATCGAAGGTACAGAGTACGAGGGCATAGTCCAAGGCTCATATCACAGGGTTGACAACAACCCAATAGCTCCATTTAACTTATTCGTATCGTTTACAACCGGTCTTCAGGATGCAGCTTATGTAATATTCTTCATGCTGATCCTGGGCGGAGTATTCAAGATCATCGAAGCAACGGGAGCGCTCCATGCCGGTATCAATAACATGATAAAGGCAACAGCAGGTAAAGAGGTAATCCTCGTTCCTATCTGCGTAATCGTATTCTCGCTCATTTCAGCAACAGCTTCCTGCTGTGAGGAGTACCTGGCATTCCTGCCGCTGATGTACATGGTGTGCATGGCATGCGGTTTCGACTCAATTATGTCGGTGGCACTTCTGTTCTGCTCGGCAGCGGTCGGCTATGCCGGCGGTATGACGCAGGCCTTCTCAGTAGGTATCGCACAGACCATTGCAGGTCTGCCGATGTTCTCCGGAATCGGATTCAGAACGATTGGTTGGGCATGTCTCGCACTTGCTACGATCGTATATCTTACGTTCTACGTTCGTAAGATTAAGAAGGATCCTACCAAGTCCTACACCTACGCAATTGACGAGGGATACAGAAAAGACCTGAGCTTCAAGCCTGATGAAATCGAGAAGATTACGAAGAGACAGATCGCAATCCTGGTAATATTCTTTGCAGGATTCGTATTCGTGGCATTCTCAGTACTGGTTCTTCACTTCTACATTGATGAGATGGCTGCAACCTTCCTGGTAGTCGGCATTCTCAGCGCGATTATCGGAAAACTCTCACCGGGAGAAACCGCTGATAAGTTCGTAGAAGGTGCAAAGGATCTCGTTTGGGCAGGTTTCATAATCGGTATGTGCTTCGCAGCTACAAACATTCTGCAGGACGCTTCGATTATGGATACCATCGTTAACTTCCTCGGTAATCTGCTCAGCGGACTCCACTCATCCGTTGCTGCAATCGGAATGTTCTTCGCACAGGATATTCTGAACGTACTCATCCCATCGGGATCAGGCCAGGCAGCCATTACGATGCCGTTCATGGCACCGCTTTCAGATCTCCTGGGTGTTGCAAGACAGACAGCAGTTCTGGCATTCCAGTACGGCGACGCTTTCACCAATGTAGTATCACCTACAAGCGGCGAGCTCATGGCAGCACTGGCAATCGCACACGTGCCTTATGGCAAGTGGTTCAAGTTCATCTGGAAACTCTGGGTACTTTGGGCTATCATCGCGTGCATACTCCTGGTAATTGCAACTGCAATCGGATATCACTAAAAAACCATATTCCCCGTTCGGTAGAACGACGGAAATGCTGAAGACAAGCTAAGTTAAGACATAAGATTGTTGGCGCCCGGCGCCAATTGAAAGAAAATAACGAAACCCCGGAGCAGGCCTTTTGGTCTGACTTCGGGGTTTTGTACTACCATGATCAAGTGGGGTGTGAATCACCGCATATGACTTGGAATCCCTTGTTCTGTTTTGTAACGCACTAAATTAGTACCGCTGTAAACAAGTCAATCTGAATACCATTTTGTCCCAGATCCTCATTTTCGCAGCTATTCGGGGATCCTCCAGTCTACAGGCGATTGCCCCATTAACTCGAGAAATGCGTTTGCCCTGGAGAAATACCTGCCGCCAAAAAATCCTCTGTGGGCGGAGAGCGGGCTCGGGTGAACGCCTTTTATAACGCAGTGCTTTCGTTTGTTTATCAGTTCTGCCTTTTTCTGAGCATTGCTCCCCCAAAGGATGAACACCATAGGCTCCTCTCTGTCATTGAGCAGCTCAATGACTCTGTCGGTGAAGATTTCCCAGCCTTTGCCCTTATGAGAATTTGCCTGACTGTCGCGGACTGTGAGGACAGTATTCAGGAGAAGCACGCCGTTTCTCGCCCAGCTTTCCAGATACCCGTGTGTCGGTGTCTGAATCCCCAGGTCATCTGCAAGTTCCCTGTAGATGTTCACGAGAGATGGCGGAATCTTTACGCCTTTTCCTACGCTAAAACAGAGCCCGTGTGCCTGTCCCGGCTGATGATACGGATCCTGACCTAAGATGACCACCTTTACGTCTTCATAGGATGTGTACTTGAAGGCATTGAATATGCTGTACATATCAGGATGAATTGTCTGTGTGCTGTACTCTTTCTTGAGAAACTCACGCAAGTTTAAGTAATATTCTTTTTTGAACTCTTCTGCCAGGATCTCATCCCAGCGGTTTCCTATATTAACCATGATTCAATTATATTGACGGTACAGCCCACTGTCAAATCATCATATGATATAATGAACCTATGAGCAAAGTATTCGTATCTGATAAGGCGGTAAGACCGCTGAAAGAGTATCTTACATCCAGGTTTGAAGTTGTCTTCACCAAAGGTGAGGGCAGCTTCGTTGATGCCAGGATAAAGACCCATACCGATCTTTACATGTGTCAGTTTGGACTCGGGAAGGCTGCTGAAATTTTCTCGGGCGGCAGATCTGTTCCCGAGGCCACATATCCCGGGGATGCTGTTTACAACGCGGTTGCCACGGGGAAGTACTTCGTGCACAATACGAGGATAACGGATGTGGATCTGCTTTCGCGCGCCATGTCAAAATCCCTGAACGTAGTATTCGTAAGGCAGGGGTATACCAGATGCAACTGTCTTCCCGTGACAGATGATTCCTTTATTACATCGGATGAAGGCATATGCAAGGCGCTGGCTGAGGAAGGTGCTGAGGTGCTTCTGATAGAGAACGGCCACGTAATCCTGCCCGGCTTTCCCTACGGATTTATCGGGGGATGTGCCGGAAATCTTCTGTTAGATGGAGAGCCTGCCCTCATATTCAACGGCGACCTTAGCGCACACAGTGACTACGAAAAAATCGCGGCCTTTGCGAAAGACCGCGACGTCAAATTAGTTTTCTTCGAAGGATATCCGTTAGAGGATATCGGTTCAATACTGTTTTCTTATAGATAGCTGAACAACCTTGCCTGCTAAGGCTGAACCTTGTTCTGGAAGGACTGAAGCGTCTGACCGAGTGACATTCTCTGCCTCGGCAGCAGGAGTGGGTCATCTCCCGGCTTTGCCTTACCCGGCTGTGTGGTGACGGCACACTTGAATCCGGCAGCCTCAAGAGCCAGGTGAGTGGCATCGTTATAGTCGCCATACGGGTACGCAAAGGCATCACCGTTACCGCAAAGTTCGATTGACTGCTTCAGATCTGCCAGTGCTTCGTCAAAAGGAAGAACGGTGAATATGCCACCGTGCCCGACATTGCCGCCGGTTCTATGCATATTATGAGTGTGTGACTGGAATGTGA
>JAFTHD010000248.1 GCA_017457585.1 Bacillota bacterium
AAACAGCACGGTATATACAGGGGAGATCGACGGAGAGTATATCAACTTCGAGGTGGGCAGTCTGTACTGGAGCATGCTCGAGGATCTATTCGCGACTCACGGATTCCCCAAGGCAACGGATGGGAGGAAGAATACGGACTTTCACCCGGGCAGGCAGTACAGCCTCGACAAAAGGGTAGACTTTACATATATATCCGACGGAGATGTTCTGGAATACGGAGGCTACCGGCTTAGAGCCTTCATGACGCCCGGTCATACGCCTGGCCACATGTGTCTGTACGATGAAGAGAACAGGAGACTTTTCAGCGGAGATCATATTCTGGGAACAATCACACCGAACATTACTTTGGAGCTGGGCGTTGAGAACCCTCTCGGGGATTATCTTGAGAGCCTTGCCAGGACGGATAAGCTGAAGGTAGACCATATCATGAACACCCACGGCACTCATGTTGACAATATGCATGAGCGGATTGCCGAGCTCTATGAGCACCATACCGCCAGGGCGGCAGAGGTTGTGAAACTTTTGGGAAATGACTGGAAGCATGCCTACGATGTTGCTGCTGACATGACCTGGGAGATCGACTGCAGGAACTGGGATGAATTCCCGGTGGCACAGAAGTGGTTTGCCACGGGAGAGACCGTGTCCCACCTTCAGTATCTGATGTACGAAGGCAAAGTGATCAGGGAAGAGCGCAGCGGCGTTTGGTACTACAGGAACAAGTAGCATGGACGGAAGAATTTTTATAACCGGGGACAAGCACGGAGCGATGGCGCCGTTCTTTGGCCTCGCAGAAAAGCAGGAACTTTTGCCTTCCGATATTATGCTGATTACGGGAGATGCCGGATACGTTTTTTATGACGATTACAGGCTGAAACTCGATACTCTGGAGCAATTGTTTCCGGGGCAGATTGCATTTATCGACGGCAATCACGAGAATTTTCATATTCTGAACAACATGGAAGAGAGCACATGGTGCGGAGGCCGTGTTCACCAAGTAAGTCAGCGTATTATTCACTTGATGAGAGGTGAGATATACGATATATACGGGAACACCGTGTTCACCTTCGGAGGCGCCAGGACGACAGACCATTTTGATCGGGAAAAGGGCGAAGGCTGGTGGCCGGATGAGGAGGAGCCGACGGAAGATGAAATGAAGCGGGCGGAAGATGTTCTCTTCAGTCGAAAAGACGATATCGACTACGTCATATCCCACGAAGCGCCCATGTATGTGCGTAACTTTACAACGCGAAAAAAGCACGTGCCCGATGACTACCGTCTGCCGGGGCTTCTGGACAGATGGTACAGGGAGATGAAAGGCGCTGAAGGATTCAAGAGGTGGTACTTCGGCCATATGCATGTGGATATGAAGATCGAGGAAGACCTTATGGGACTTCACAACGAAATTTTAATACTCGGAACGGACGAGAGAATCAGATGGTAGATTTCATTTTTCACGAAACTGCCATATTGAAGAGGTATAATGTTAAGCATGTTAAAGAGACTAAAAGCGAAAAAATTAGCGGTTTTTATGACGACTGTTGTTTTTGCCGCCGGAACCGTGTGGACAGCGCCGTACGGTTACGGGCTGACGACGAAAGTGGCAGGCGTTGAAATACCGGACAAATACAAGGAAGGATACGAGATCGTAAACTGTCTCGATATTTCAAAATATCAGAAGGATATATCCGCCGATGACTGGGAAAAGATAAAAGATAGCGGAGTCGGAGCCGTAATCATAAGGGCAGGATATTCGAGTTACGATACGGAGGAGCATAAGCCTGACGTTCACTTTGAGGATAACATCGTGAATGCCTTTGAAGCCGGACTGGATGTAGGTGTATACTACTTCTCGGCAGCGGTGAACAAGGATGAGGCGAAAGCCGAAGCGAAGTATTTCGTTGATAGAATTGAGCCTTACAGGGATATGATAACCCTCCCCGTGGTAATGGATCTTGAGACGAACCAGCGAGGAAGGTTTACAGCCTCAGTGATTCGAAATATGGGGACTGAGAAGTGTACGGAGATGTGCGAGGCCTTCCTTGATGTCGTGGAGGATGCAGGGTATGACCCGATGCTTTATGCGAGCCGATCGGTTCTCGACAACAACGTGGATCACGAAAGGCTGGAGAAGAAGTACAAAATCTGGCTTGCTCAGTATCCGAGAAGCGGCCAAGCTCCTTCATACGATGGCGAATACTTCATGTGGCAGTACAGCTCCAACGTGAGACTTGAAGGAATTGATGCAAGAGTCGATGCCAATTACCTCTTCCGTGAAGATGCCAGTGCAACTGCGGAGATCGTTCCTATAAGCCTCTATGCGGATGAAGAAACGTCTGATGAGGAGATTTCAGGTGAAGGGGCAAACAAGCAAGGTAACGGAGCAGAGACTGCAGAAAAGGACAGGATGGCCGGTCAGCTGAAGGAAGCTCAGGAGCAGAGCCGGAATTCGAAGAGGCTGCAGCGTGACAGAGATGGAGCAGGATCGGATTCAGGGGATTCGGATGAAAGCAATGCCGGCAAAGAGCAGAGCGAGACCGATGCAACCGATACGATTGTTA
>JAFTHD010000249.1 GCA_017457585.1 Bacillota bacterium
AGTCGTCTCTATGATATTCTCCGGCCTCGACACGTCCTATCGCATCTGCAAAGAGCTCGAGAACTACCCGTCTCACCTGATCAAATCCCCCATCCAGGTAGACGGCACCGATGATCGCTTCCAGCGCGTCTGCCAGTATCGATCTGCGGCGTCTCCCACCGTTCTTCTCCTCTCCTTTGCCAAACTTCAGGAATTCTCCTATCTCCAGCCGCTCGGCCTCGTTTGCAAGCCCGTCCTCGCAAACAATGGCTGCTCTCATTTTTGAGAGGAATCCTTCTTCCTTTGACGGGAAGGATTCAAACAGTTCCTGCCCTACAATCGCATCCAGGAAGGCATCTCCCAGAAACTCGAGGCGCTCGTTGCTCTCCCCGGAGTCTTTCGTCTCCTTCACGTATGAACTGTGCGTCGTCGCCGTCTCGAGCAGCCTAAGATCGTTAAACCTGTAATTGATTCTGTCCTGAAGTTCATCAAGTGTGAAACTCTGTCTCTTCATCTCATTCATGTGAGTTCTGCTAACTTTCTATGTCCTCTTCAAGATCAAGTATTGACTGTCTTATTATCTCAACCACATTCTCCGCTGCATACGGAATCCCCTTAATAATCGCATTCTTTACCGCATTGGCATTTGATGACCCGTGTATTTTGAGCACCGGTCCCTGCACTCCCAAAACAGGCGCGCCGCCGTATTCTTCGTAGTTAAACTGACTCTTCATGGATGCCAGCTGCCCCTTCATGAGCAGGCCGGCCACCTTTGACTTGCCGTTTGCCATGAACTCTTCCTTTATCATACCGAGGATGCTCATTGCCAGGCCTTCGGTAAGCTTGAGTATTACGTTCCCAACGAATCCATCGCAGACGATGACGTCGGCTGCTCCCACGGGAACCTCTCTTCCCTCTATATTTCCAACGAAATTAACGCCGGACTTCTTAAGCTTCTGGTACGCTTCCTTGGTGACGCTCGTACCCTTGGTCTCTTCGACACCCAGATTGACGAGCCCAACTTTTGGCATAGGTCTTCCCCACACTTTTTCCAGATAGATGCTCCCCATGAGTCCTGATTCGAGAAGGTTTCCTGCCTTTGATTCCGAACTTGCTCCCGCGTCAACGAGAATCCCGGGCTCTCCCTTGAGATTGATGTATACGCTTGCGAGAACAGGCCTGTCTATACCGTCTATCCTTCCCAGAACCATTCTGGAGCCTACGACAAGTGCTCCCGTATTTCCGCCCGATATGAGCAGATCTCCCTCTCCATCCTTTATCATATTGAGCGCGACAACGAGGGATGAATTGGTCTTGCGCCGGATCGCCTTGACCGGGCTGTCCTCCATGGTAATCGCCTCGGATGCATGAACCACCCTGATTTGATCTCCCTTGTACTTATTCTTCTTGAGTTCCTTGTTTATGGCGTCCTCAGGTCCTACGATTATGATCTCATCATCTATCAGCTCTGCTGCCTGCACAGCGCCTTTTACGATTTCCATTGGGGCGTTGTCGCCACCCATACCATCCAGTACTACTCTCATTCTTATACACCTCAAAAAACTCTTTTCACAACTTACTC
>JAFTHD010000001.1 GCA_017457585.1 Bacillota bacterium
CAAGGTCATATTCATTGACGGAGGCGTAATCGCTGAAGCGGGAGCACCGAAGGAACTCTTCGAAAACCCGAAGAACGACAGGCTGAAGGAATTTTTGGCTTCCCTGCTCAGGGCGTAGCGTAAAGGCACAGGAGTGACAGGTAAGTTTAAGAGTATGTTTAAGTTGATAGGAGAAGCTCGCAACGAGCTTCTTTTTTGTGATATAATTGAGTTCCAAACCGTTTAGACAAAAAGGAGATGTTTTCATGAAGACCATCGGTGTAATAGGAGCCGGTACCATGGGCAGCGGAATCGCCCAGACAATGGCTCAAAGCGGATATGAAGTAATCATCAGTGAAATCAGCCAGGAACTGGCAGACAGGGGGCTGGCAGGGATCGAGAAGAACCTGGACAAGCTGGTAGCAAAGGGAAGATTAAGCCGTGATGATAAAGACGCAGCTGTTGCAAGGATCACGGCTACCTGTGATATAGGTGCCCTCAAGGCAGCGGACGTTGTTATCGAGGCTGCCATAGAGAATATGGAGGCCAAGAAGACCCTGTTCCGTCAGCTTGATGAGGTATGTGAAGAGAAGACCATTCTGGCGACGAATACATCGGCACTCAGCATAACGGAGATCGCTGCTGTAACGGACAGGCCGGATAAGGTAATCGGCATGCACTTCTTTAACCCGGTTCCTGTCATGAAGCTGGTCGAGGTTATCAGCGGACTTTGCGCATCTGAGGAGACGAAGAAGGCTATCATACAGCTGGCAGAGTCTGCAGGCAAGACGCCTGTAGAAGTGGAGGAAGCACCGGGATTTGTCGTAAACAGGATACTCATTCCAATGATCAACGAGGCTGGCGGCATCGTAGCAGACGGCGTGTCAACCGTAGAAGAAGTGGATACGGCGATGAAGCTGGGTGCCAATCATCCGATGGGCCCACTTGCGCTGGGCGATCTCATAGGTCTCGACGTCTGCCTGGCCATCATGGAGACTTTGCAGAGAGAGTACGGGGACAGCAAGTACAGACCGCATCCGCTTCTGCGAAAGATGGTGAGAGCGAAGAAGCTGGGCCGAAAGACGGGCGAGGGCTTCTACCAGTATTAATCTGATCGACAATAAATTGCGAGTAAAAATGCGAGGAGAAATATCATGAGAGAAGTAGTAATAGCGAGCGCAGTGAGAACACCGATCGGTTCCTTTGGTGGAACACTGAAAAATATAACGGCAAGAGAGCTGGGCGCCATCTGCATAAGAGAGGCGGTCAAGAGAGCAGGCATCGACCCTGCGACAGTCGATGAAGTCGTCATGGGAAACGTGCTCCAGGCAGGGCTCGGACAGAACGTGGCAAGGCAGATGGCTATGGACGCAGGTATTCCAAAGGAAGTGCCGGCATTCACCCTGAACAAGGTTTGCGGATCGGGCCTTCGGGCAGTAGGACTTGCGGCGCAGATGATAAAGGCTGAGGACGCGGATATCGTCATCGCAGGCGGTGCAGAGAGCATGTCCGGATCGGGATTCATCATGCCTGCTGCAAGGTGGGGAGCCAGAATGGGCGATACGCCGATGATAGACGTGATGATTAAGGACGGCCTGACTGATGCCTTCTACAACATACATATGGGAATCACTGCAGAAAACGTAGCGGAGCAGTGGGGAATCACGAGAGAGGATCTGGATGAGTTCGCTGCAAGCTCGCAGCAGAAGGCAGTAGCTGCAGTAAAATCCGGCAGGTTCAAAGACGAAATCGTTCCGGTAACCGTTCCGCAGAGGAAGAAAGATCCGATCATTTTCGACACGGACGAGTATCCGAAGGAAGGTGTAACCCCTGAAAGCATCAGCAAGCTTCGTCCGGCCTTCAAAAAAGACGGAATCGTTACGGCTGCCAACGCCTCAGGTCTCAATGACTGCGGTGCGGCTGTAGTGGTAATGTCCAAGGAAAAGGCAGACGAGCTGGGCATTGACTACCTCTGCAAGATCAAATCCTACGCTTCGGCAGGTGTAGAGCCGAAGATTATGGGAATCGGGCCTATCCCGGCTTCCAGGAATGCCCTTGACAAGGCAGGACTCACCATAGAGGATATAGACCTGATCGAAGCCAACGAGGCTTTCGCTGCACAGTCGGTAGCAGTCGCAAGAGATCTGGGATTCGATATGGACAAAGTGAACGTAAACGGCGGGGCAATCGCCCTGGGTCATCCTATCGGAGCCTCCGGCTGCAGAATTCTCGTAACCCTCATACACGAGATGATTAAGAGAGACGTGAAAACGGGTCTTGCTACCCTCTGCATAGGGGGCGGACAGGGAACGTCACTGATCGTGGAACGATAGGAAGTAAATCTTATTGGATGTTAAATAGCCGGAGGAACCTGCAACTGTGGCTCTCCGGCGACTTTGTTTTTTGTCTGGCCTGCAGTGATAGGGATCGTGATGGTTATGGGGTGGCATAGGACGGGTTAGAGGAGAAATAATGAAATAAAAAGGGAAGCACCGGGCTTCCCGAAAGTTCAATTTTTGTTTCTTTAAAATTTACTTAGTAATCGTTTCGAGTATCGTCTGACTATCGGTACCCTTGGTTATATCGTAGGTACCCGGAACCAGCGAACCATCTTTGTTTGCATCTTCTGCCAGTTTCGTGAATTCGTCTGCTGAAGATATCAGACCATTCGCTTCGAGTATATTTGAAACATCAGAAAGAGTGCTATCCTGATCGATTTCAATTGAGACGGTATTGGCAGCAGCGGTTTCCTGCGCCTCCGCCTCCTGTTGTGCAACCTGAGCGGCAAGAGTATCGGGATATTCCATGATGTTTTCCATTCTGTCGTATATGACAAAAGCTGCAGCTGCCATAATAAGCAGGACTATAATGATATCATTTTTTTTATAAAAGAAATCTTTTATCTTATTCATTACGATTTTCTCCTGTAGAGCAAAAAAACTCACTCGCAAGAGCATTGTACCATAATTTGTGTTCATAAACAACCTGAAGCCCATAATATGGGATTTATTATTCAGTCCCTTTGGTGTATAATGGTTAGGCTATGGTTAAACTTGTTATCACGGAGAACGAAGGAAACCAGCGTCTCGACAGGTTTCTTCGAAAATACTTGAGGCGTGCACCACTTTCGATGATCTATAAGCTCATTCGCAAAGATGTGAAGGTGAACGGAAAGCGCGGGAAAGAAGATACATTGCTGAATGCAGGTGATGAGGTCTCCATTTACATTCCCGGAGATAAGCTGGAGGAACTGACTGCACAGGAGACGAAGCACAAGTCACGCAGAAACTTTGGAGTAGTCTACGAGGACGAAAACCTTCTCTTTGTGAACAAGCCGTCGGGACTTTTGACCCATGGTGATGCCCGGGAAAAGAAAAATACTCTCATAAACCAGGTTTACGGTTATTTGCAGGACAGGGGTGAGTATCATCCGGCAGCAGAGAGGGTCTTCGCTCCGGCAGCGGCAAACAGACTGGACAGGAACACTTCGGGACTTGTGGTGATTGGGAAAAACAGCCAGGCATTGAGAGAGATGACGGCTATAATTAGTGAGAAATCTCAGGTTAAGAAAATATACAGAACTTTTGTATGTGGATGTCTCCAAGAAAATCTCACTATCGATTACAGTCTTGTGAAGGATGAGGAGAAGAATCTGGTCAAAGTAGCAGGTAAGGATGAGGGCAAAGCGTCACTCACCCGTATAAGACCGGTTATAACCGGAAAGAGACTTACCCTTGCAGAGATAGAACTCGTAACAGGCAGAACGCATCAGATAAGGGTTCACCTTGCAAAGGCAGGGTTCCCGGTCGCAGGGGACGCAAAATACGGGAACAGAAATGTGAATGCGAGTCTTAAAAAAGAGTTTGGCATATCTTCACAGGTACTTCACGCAGAGCGATTAGAATTTGGTAGTGTAGAGGGGTTATTAAGCTATCTTGGTGGAATGACCATCGAAGCTCCCGAACCGGAAATTTTTGAAAGACTTACGGAGGTAATAGACTAAATGAAGGAATTTATCAGGGATGTAATTATTGCACTTGCTATCGTTGTAGCGCTTTCATTTCTTGTGAAACCTACAATTGTAAAAGAGAGCTCGATGGAAAATACGCTTTTTTCCAATGAGTATCTCATTTTGAATAAGATGGCATATGTCAACAAGGATCATCCTGAATATGGTGATATCATCGTGTTTAAGTCGGAAATCGTAAATGATGAACCGCAGCGCATCCAGAAACTGATTGATTCGGCTCTCGGAAGAACCAGCTACAAGCTTTTAATAAAGAGAGTCATCGGCGTTGAAGGCGACGTGATCAGAATCAAGGACGGAGTCGTATATAGAAACGGTGAACCTTTGGACGAGGACTATACGAAGGACGGATATACAAACGGGGATATTGAGGAATATACAGTGCCTTCCGATGAGTTGTTTGTGATGGGCGACAACAGGGAAATGAGCCTTGACAGCAGATCGCCGGAGGTCGGAACGGTAAGCGAGGATACTGTAGTGGGCAAGGCGGTTGTGAGACTTTTCCCGTTTAACAGGATCAGTAAATTTTAGTATTCTCGGATGACTGGAAATATTGTAAGCGTTCGAGATTTCAAAGGTTGACCCGGTCACCAGGCATACAGAAAAAGCGGGCTGTATGCTTGAAAGCGGATTCGACAGCATTTGCAAAATCCTACCTCACAAGGAGGTGCAGGGGAACGGCATTTGACCATAAATTTAATACGGTTAATGGAGAAATGGCATGAAATTAGTTGCAAACAATAAGAAGGCACGCCATGATTACTTCATCGATGAGACTTACGAAGCGGGTATTGCGCTGACCGGAACCGAGATCAAGTCGGTTCGCCAGGGAAAGGTAAGCATCAAGGAGAGTTACGCGAAGATAAAGGACGGCGAAGTAATCCTATACGGCATGAATATTAGCCCCTATGAGCAGGGGAACAGGTTTAACGTGGATTCTTTGAGACCGAGGAAGCTGCTCCTGCACAAACGTGAGATTCGCAAGCTCATAGGCTACACCACCATCAAAGGGTTGACACTTGTGCCGCTGCGGATGTACATTAATGACGGCGGTCTTGCCAAAGTTGAGCTGGCCGTTGCAAGGGGTAAAAAGGAGTATGATAAGAGGCACGATATCGCGAAGAGGGATGCTGACAGGAGAATGCAGCAGGCGGTAAGAAAATAGATTTCAGGTACTATAAACTGTAGGAGGAAGAACATGCAGGATTTTTTGAATAAAGTGACTAAGCAGGCATCAAAGGCTGCAAACATGGCTGGGAACAAAGCATCGGAGATGCTCGAAGTTACTAAATTAAAGAGCAAACTTAGCGATGTTAATGAAGTTACAAAAGTTACCAAAAATGAAATGGGAGAATACTGTTATGATCTTTATAAAGAAGGCAGCATAACGGATACTCACATCATAAATCTCTGTAAGAAAATCGATGCGGCTGCAGAAGCAGCAGCAGAAATCGAAAGGCAAATCGAGAAGGCAAAAGCTGAATATGCTGCGAAAAACGCAAGTGAGGGGCCAAATCTGAACGATTAGTTTCGATTTGTTTTGAATC
>JAFTHD010000250.1 GCA_017457585.1 Bacillota bacterium
GGGGGTATCCCTCCTGGCTGACCTGATACTCAACCGAATCAAGAGCAGCTTTAACGTTGTGACGAAGCCTGTGGATCCTCCTGTGACGAGAATGCTTGCCGTCGGCTACAAGGACAAGCTGGATCTACCACGCGCGTCACGCAAATTCATAAGGGAGCTGAAGGAGCATATCGACAGACTCCCATAGTCCCTCGTCGGGATAGGTCTACCGCCGTAAAGTGCCACGCGCTGAAGCGCTGCACTTCTGGAAGGTGACCTTCCTGCGACTCGTCCCTCGTCGGGATAGGTCTACCATTCTAAGCCGGGTTCGTCGGGTGTGTACTGGAAGGTTGGCATCGGCTCAAGCTTAAACTTGTTTGCCGCATGCTTCCTATCGATCTTTTCCTTCGTCTCCGGATCATCGCACACGCCGGTTCTGATGTACTCATCGAGCGCCGCATAGGTGAATCCCAGATTGTCCTCGTCTGTCTTTGACTGAAGACCGTCAATTGGAACTTTGTCTACGAACATTGCAGGAAGTCCCAGTTCTCTTCCCACAGCCTTAACCTCCTGTACGGTAAGCTTTGAAAGCGGACTGAAGTCCCCTGCTCCGTCTCCGAACTTGGTGTTGTATCCCACCCAGTCCTCGCTCAGGTTGCAGGTGTTGGCAACTCTGCCGTTTAAGGACTGTGAAGCCGCATACAGCGCCGTCATCCTGAGCCTCGGTGGCAGATTTACGATGGTCTGAGCCGATACTTCCGGAAGCTTCTTCTTGAGCTGACCTACAACCCCGTCAAAAGCGTCCTTGATGTTGATTTCAACCTGTCTGATTCCCACGTGGTCGCAGAGTGCTCTTGCGACGTCTATGTCGAACTGCTCCCCGTTTGGCATGAGAACGCCCACAACGTTATCCTTCCCGAGGGCCTCCGCGCAGAGCGCCGCAACGACGGAACTGTCCTTTCCTCCGCTGATTCCCACGACTGCCTTGCAGCCCTTACCGTTAATTTCAAACCAATCTCTTATCCACTGAACAATATCGTCCTTCACCTTTGCTGCATCAAATGACATCTCGCACCTCTTTTCGTAATAAACTCATCTGTAAGTTGCCCTGAGGGCCGATCCGATGATCGCCCTCGCATTTATAAGATACGCCTCAATGGGCTGTTCTTTGATAAACTTTGGATTCCAGTACCTGTCGTAATACCTCTTCACCATTTCATCTCTATCCAGGCCTTCCTCCTCCATCTGCCTCACGAAGTCCACCACCTGATCACATCCCTCCTGAAACATCTGCCAGTAGGTCTCCACGAAGTCCACAGGGAGCATGCCGAAGTGTGGCAGGCAGACGTACTTGGCGCCCTACCCTTTGCACTTTGCAAGCGAAATCATGCCGTCGTCAAAGCTCTTGAGAAGAGGTGTGTTCACGTAAGTGAAGCTCTCGATGAGCCCTGTGCTCTCGCTGCAAATGAGCAGATTCATAGGCTCCAGCGCAAAGGTCAGAGAGCAGTCCGTGTGACCCTTTGTCTCCATGACGGTGATGGTCTCTTCTCCGAGAGAAATGGTATCCCCCTCCTCTATGATCCTGTCGATTTCAAATCCCGAGTCAGGTATCTCCACAAGGCTTCCCGGCGTGTACAGTTCCCTCGCCGTCTCCCCTAAATGCTTGATCTGCCTGATGGCGTGATCCTTTGAAAAAACTTTGGCGCACTTGGCGTTGCCGCAGACTACAGCGTCAGGGTAAGCCTCTCGGATAAAAGGCAGCGCACCGATATGGTCGTAGTGAGAGTGGCTGAGCAGGATGTAGTCGAGACTCTCCCTTCCCAGATCTGTTAGCTTCTCGCGAATGTTTTCAACGGTGTAGGGACCGCAGTAAGCCATGCCGCAGTCGTAGAGAGCCGTCTTCTCACTGCCTGCGATCAGGAGCACCTCTCCGCCACGCATGGAAGTCATCCTGTATATGCCGTCAGGGAAACCGAACCTGTCGTGTCGGTCTCCAAAAAATTCAAATATATCGTCGTCCGGTCGTTCGCAAATCATGTGATTATGCTCCTGCCTCATTCCTTGTTGCGTGATTCTTTTAACTGGTCGTAAGCAGCCTTCAGCCTGTTCATGCCCTCCTCAAGGGTAGCCCTCGGACAGGCTGCGTTCAGACGCTCGAAGCCTTCTCCTGCCTCACCGAACATGGTTCCCGTATCCAGCCAAAGCTTCGCTTTATTGACAATAAAATCTTCCTGTTCTTCTCGCGTCAGGCCAAGTCCGTGAAGGTCAATCCATACGAGATACGTCCCTTGCGTGTCTATCACCTTGATTTCCGGCATGTTCTCGCTTACGAAATCCTCGATGTAACGGATGTTTTCCCCGATATACCATACCAGATCATCCACCCATTCATCTCCGTCCTCATAGGCAGCCTTGCATGCTGTCATACCGAGGAGATTCGCCCATCCGAAGCCAATCCTGTTCAGTTCCCTCTTAAAGGCTGTCCTCATGCCGGCATCCTGAATGAAGATATTGGATACCTGAAGCCCTGCCATGTTGAAGGTCTTGCTCGGTGCTGTACAGATCACCGTATTGTTGCAAATTTCCTCAGACAAGGTCCCCACAGGCGTCTGCCTGTTCTCTCCGAATACGAAGTCGCAGTTGATCTCGTCGCTCACGTGCTTTACACCTTTTGCAAGGCACAGCTCTGCCACCTTCGTGACCTCCTCCTTCGTCCATAACCTTCCTACCGGATTGTGTGGACTGCAGAGGATCATCAGCTTGTTCCTTTCCTCCGACAGCTTGGCTTCAAGGTCCTCAAAGTCCATGGTGTATCTGCCGTCTTCGTATCTCAGCGTATTTTCTACGATAACCCTGTCGTTTCTCCTGATCACGTTGCTGAACGGGTAGTAAACGGGCGGCTGAATCACCACACCGTCACCAGGCTCCGTGTAGGCTTTGACGGCCGTTGCCAGTGCGAATACTACGCCCGGCGTCTGAAC
>JAFTHD010000251.1 GCA_017457585.1 Bacillota bacterium
CACGATATGGGCACTCTTGCAGCAGATGCTATCAAGGATGCGGGACTTGAGGTAAAGGATATCGAGGCTATCGGTATCGGTTCACCAGGAACACCCGACAATGAGGACGGACTGCTCGTTTATTCAAGCAATCTGCCTTTCAACAACGCTCCGATGAGAAAGCTTATCAGAGAGGTCATCGACCTTCCTGTTTATATCGATAACGATGCAAACTGTGCTGCGATGGCTGAGGCTGTTGCAGGTGCCGCAAAGGGCTCAAAGGAATCCGTAACGATCACGCTTGGTACCGGCGTAGGTGCAGGCGTTATCGTCAGAGGCAGGATCTATTCAGGATTTAATCAGGCCGGTTCCGAGTTCGGCCACACGGTTCTCGTATCAGGCGGCGTTCAGTGCGGATGCGGCCGCAAGGGCTGCTTTGAGCAGTATGCTTCCGCTACCGCTCTCGCAAGGATGACAAGAGAAGCTGCAGAGGCAAATCCCGATTCTCTCCTCAACGAAGTCTACAAGGATTTCGGCGAGTGGAATGCACAGATCGCATTCGTAGCTCTGAAGAAGGGGGACAAGGTTGCAGCCGATGTTGTTGACATGTACACATCTTATCTCGCTGACGGTCTCGCAAACGCGATCAACGCATTCATGCCTGAGATCCTCGTAGTCGGCGGCGGTGTATGCAACGAAGGTGATCCGCTCCTTATCCCCATGCGCGAAAAGACAATGAGCAGGCCTTACTTCGGACCCGGAGTTCCGAAGACGAGGATCGAACTTGCTCAGATGGGCAACGATGCAGGCATCGTAGGCGCTGCCATGATGGGCAAGTCCTGTGTTGATGACGGCATGAACGGCATCTAAAAGGCAATGCCCAGGCTCTGTTTCATAACTGAATTTGACGGTACCGCTTTTGCGGGATTCCAGTCTCAGGAGAACGGAAGAGCCGTGCAGGATGTGCTTGAGAGTGCGCTTGCTGGTTTATTGAAAGAGAAGATCAGACTGAAGGGATGTTCAAGGACTGACGCGGGTGTGCACGCAAGATGACACTTAAGTCACGCCGACGTCCCGTTTGTCATACCTGAGGATAAGTTCCCGCTCGCAATGAACGCATTGCTTCCTGAAGACGTAGCGGTAAAGCGTGCGTTCTACGCAAAAGATGATTTCTCGGCCCGCTTTTCGATCAAGGGCAAAAGGTATATCTACAGGATCTATGTCTCGCCGACAAGAGATCCGTTCCTGGACAGGTTCTCATATTACTGCCCGGCCATGCCTGATACGGATGCGATGAAGCAGGCTGCTGAAGCTTTTGCAGGAGAGCATGATTTCCGAGCTTTCTGCGCTGCAGGCGGCAGCCAGAAGACATATGTCAGAAGGCTTCACGAAGTATCAGTCAGAACTGCCGGAACCGATCCGCTTCAAATCGAGATCGAAGTAAAGGGAGAGGCATTTCTTTACAACATGGTCCGCATAATCGCAGGGACGCTTCTTTACGTGGGACAGGGAAAGATACCCGCAGACGGAATAGGCGAAGTGATAGAAAAGGGCGACAGGAGCCTTGCGGGCAAGACGCTGGCTGCAAAGGGCCTAACTCTCGAGGAAGTATATTTCGACGAACAGTCCGCACGGGCGTGACCGATTTTTTCCTAAAAAGATTTTTAAGGTGATATAATTATCTTTAGCGTGGGCGTGGAATACCTGCGCAAATTATTGAAGGGAGGATTAGATTTATGTCATGGTGGATCATTTGGCTGATAATAATGGTTGTAATGCTCATCATTGAGGCCGCCACAACTGCTCTTGCGACCGTCTGGTTTGCGGCAGGAGCTCTCGTGGCCATGATCATGGACCTGTGCGGCGCACCCCATAATCTGCAGATCATCGTAATGGCAGCTGTGTCTGTCGTTACCTTCGTCGTTTGCATGATATGGATCAGACCTAAGCTTGAATCGCTCCGCAGAGCAAAGATCCAGAGAACCAATGCCGACAGACTTATCGGGATGGAGGGCGTAGTTATCGTACCCGTCAATCCCGTTGAAGGAAAGGGTCAGGTAAAGGTCGAAGGACAGGTCTGGAGCGCGAAAGCAGAGCGCGCTATCTCAGAAGGCACAAAAGTAAAAGTCAGGGCGATCGAGGGCGTAAAGCTCATCGTTGATCCCGCTTAACAATTGGAGGTTATTATGTTAAACGTAGCACTTGAAGTAACAACAGGCGGCGCGATCATCGGTGTATTGGTTGCCGTCATCGTTATCGTACTCGTTCTTGCAAACATCAAGATCGTTCCCCAGGCAACGACATTCATCATCGAGCGCCTCGGAACATACAGAACCACATGGGATACCGGTCTCCACCTCAAGGTCCCTTTCATCGACCGCGTCGCAAAGAAGATCTCGCTCAAGGAGAAGGTTGCTGACTTCGCACCCCAGGCCGTTATCACAAAAGATAAC
>JAFTHD010000252.1 GCA_017457585.1 Bacillota bacterium
CGCTTGCCTGCTTAGCAACTGCGTCGAACTTATCCCAGTCAGACAGTGCAGCCTGAACTTCTGTAGGATCGTCAGTTCCGAGTACGTCCTTAGCGATTGATCTTCTGTAAGCGAAGAGGCCAGGAGTTGCCTGCCATGTAGTTCCCTTGAGAACTCCATTTTCATCAGTTACGATGTCCTTAGTGTACTGATACTGCTCAGCCATATCTTCATCAGTCAGGCCCAGTTCAGTAACGTCCATAGTAGCGTCTGAGTTTACATACTTGAGTGCGTAGTCAGCCTCGATCAGGAAAATGTCGATCTTGCTGTCTGCGTCAGCGTCAGCCTGAGCCAGGAGTGCTTCATCCAGCTTATCCTGGTAGTTGTTGCCTTCGTTAGGGTTGATCGTCCACTTAACAACTGTTCCGTCGTTCAGAGTTGTAGTTGACTTGTCATCTGCAACCTCAGCAACCTCTGGATAGTAATCGTTGAATCTGCTCTGGAATTCGTCGTTCCAGCACCAGATGTTAAGAGTGCTACCCTCAGCTTCGCTTGTAGCTGTATCGCTTGATCCGGAGCTTCCGCAACCTGCCATGCCGAATGCCATGGTTCCTGCAAGAGCCAGACCAAGGATAGTCTTTAACTGCTTCTTCATAAAAATGTTCCTCCTCTCACTTGGATGATTCACTCTCATCCTTCATGAAATCCAAGTTCTTGACACTGTACCCATCAAACAGTTCACCGGAAACACTAATCTGCTCTGCCTTCTTGAAATCTCTCTTTTCAATCGTCTCAACAAGGTTTCGAACGGCCTTCCTGCCGATTTGATCCGCATCCTGATGCCATGTGGTCAGATTTGGCTGCATCACGCCTGCAAGACTGATACCGTCATAACCTGTCACGCTGATATCCTCAGGAATACTCAACTTCCTTTCGCGAATCTCCGCCATACCTCCCAGAAAAGCATAATCATCCGGGTACATAATGGCTGTAGGCGGCTCCTTCAAATCCAGAAGATCCGATGTAGCCTTCCTTGCAGACTCAGGATCGTGATATCGGCCCGAAACCACATATTCGTCTTTTACTTCGACGTTGCGATCCTTCATAGCCTGATAAAAACCCTCAATCCGCTTATCCGTTACGGAAGTTCTTTCCCCATGGATGAACGCGATTTTTTCATGTCCTGCTCTAATCAGATAGGAGGTAAGTTCATATGCTCCTTCCCTGTTGTCTGACAGGACGCTGCTGGTGTTTTCATATGAGTAATCGATGGTAACAACGGGAACCTTGCTTTTGATCAGTTCCATAACCGGCTCGCTCTCAAAGTCAACACTCGCAATCACGACACCATCGCACCTTCGGTAGAGGCAGTGCTCGAGAAACGACACCCTCTGTCCGCCAATCCTCTGGCTTAAAAAAGTTATGTCGTATCCGAGCGCTTCGGCTTCTTCCTTGACGCTGTTGAGAATGAGTGAAAAATATTCGTGAGTCAGACCGCTCATTGTGTCATCGACAAATAATACTCCCAGATTATGAGATGCATTGGTTTTGAGCTGTCTGGCAGCAGCATTCGGCATATAGTGCATTTCTTTCGCTGTACGCCGAATCAGTTCCACCGTCTCCGGACTGATTTCGGTATAACCGTTCAAAGCCTTGGAGACAGTTGCCGGAGATACACCGCATTTACGAGATATGTCTTTAATGGTTGTCAAGCTGTCATCTCCTTCCTGCGGTCTATCTGTAACTGTTTACGAATACGTTTTCGTATTTCTATTGTACATTTCTTACCCCCCCTCGTCAACAAAAATTTCAATCGATTTCGCAACAATTGTTTACAGAGAGCACCAAGTTACAGTATAATTAACGTAATTTACGAATACGTTTTCGTAAACGACAACATATAGTATTAGCACAATCAAAATTCCACAATTGAAGAAAGGATCGCCAGATGAAATACGGATATTTCGATGACAACCTTAGAGAATATGTTATTACCAGTCCCCGAACTCCTCTGCCGTGGATAAATTATCTCGGCTCACAGGACTTCTTCAGGCTGATTTCAAACACTTCAGGAGGCTACTGCTTCTACAAGGATGCACGCCTGATGCGGCTGACAAGATACCGATACAACAGCAATCCCCTGGATCAGGACGGTCACTACTACTATATAAAGGATGGTGACACTATCTGGAACCCGGGATGGAAGCCGGTTCAGACCGAGCTGGATTCATACTCATGCAGACATGGTCTTGGGTATACCGTATTTGAAAGTACCAAGAACGATATCTCAGCAAAGCAGGAAGTCTTCGTACCCCTCGGGGATACGTGTGAAGTTACGAGACTCTCTGTTACCAATGAATCTGACAGTGTTCGCGATCTGGATATCTTCAGCTACGTGGAATTCTGTCTCTGGGATGCCCAGGACGACTCGACGAATTTCCAGAGGAATTTCTCAACGGGAGAAGTAGAAGTAATCGGAAGCGAAATCTATCACAAGACTGAATACAGAGAACGAAGAAGGCACTATGCGGTCTTTTCTGTTAATGCGCAACTGGATGGATTTGACACTCAGCGCGACAAGTTCTGCGGAGCATACAGCGGAACTTCCGCACCTGAGGCAGTGCTCGAAGGCAAGAGCAGAGACAGCGTGGCTCACGGATGGGCACCGATCGGAAGCCATCATCTGAAGCTTACGCTTGAGCCGGGTCAGTCACGTTCATACATCTTCGTTCTGGCATACTGCGAAAACCCGAAGGACGATAAATTTGAAGCCCCGGGCATCATCAATAAAGCTCCTGCAAACGCCGTACTCGGCAAGTTCAGAACGGACGAGCAGGTAGATGCTGCGCTGGAAGCTTTGAGAAAATACTGGGACGACCTTCTGTCTAACTATACCGTACATACCCATGACGATAAGCTGAACAGACTCGTCAACATCTGGAATCAGTATCAGTGCATGGTTACCTTTAACATGAGCCGCTCCGCAAGCTACTACGAGAGCGGCATGGGCAGAGGCATGGGATTCCGCGATTCCTGTCAGGATCTTTTGGGATTCGTGCATCTCATCCCTGAAAGGGCTCGCGAAAGGATTCTCGACATTGCAAACACCCAGTTCGAAGACGGCAGCGCATACCATCAGTACCAGCCGCTTACAAAGCGTGGCAACATGGGCGTGGGAAGCGGCTTTAACGACGACCCGCTCTGGCTGATTGCAGGAACCGCCGCATATTTGCGCGAAACGGGAGACCTGAGCATACTTGACGAGGTTTGTACCTTCGATAACGACGAGAACAACACCGCAACCCTCTTTGAACACCTGAGAAGGAGCTTCCGATATACTGCGGACCACAAAGGGCCTAACGGCCTGCCGCTCATCGGCCGCGCAGATTGGAACGACTGTCTGAACCTGAACTGCTTCTCAGAGGAGCCGGGCGAAAGCTTCCAGATCACAGGCCCAAGCGAGGGTCCTGTAGCTGAGAGCGTGTTTATCGCCGGAATGTTCGTAAAGTACGGTCGCGAGTACAGCGATATTTGCCGTATGATCGGCAAAATCGGCGAGGCTGTCAAGGCTGAGATCGAAGTTCTCGCAATGGAGCGCGCCGTGCTCGAGGCAGGATGGGACGGCGAGTGGTTCAGGCGGGCATACGACGCCTTTGGCAATCCTGTCGGCAGCGTGCACTGCGAGGAAGGCAAGATTTACATCGAGCCTCAGGGTATGTGCGTTATGGCAGGTATCGGCAAGGATTCCGGTCACGCTCAGCTTGCACTGGACAGCATGGAAAAGTACCTGGAAACGGAGTACGGCATCGTTATCCTCCAGCCTGCATACACAAAATATCAGACGAATCTGGGCGAGATTTCCTCATATCCTCCCGGCTACAAGGAAAATGCAGGAATCTTTTGCCACAACAACCCGTGGGTAATCTGTGCCGAAACGGAGATGGGTCACGGTTCAAGAGCATTTGAACTCTTTAAGAAAACTTGTCCTGTTTACCTGGAAGAAATCAGTGAAATTCACAGGACTGAGCCTTACGTATACTGCCAGATGGTGGCAGGAAAAGACGCGGCAACCTTTGGGGAAGGCAAAAACAGTTGGCTGACCGGCACGTCCGCCTGGACCTTTACGAGCATGTCACAGCACATTTTGGGAATCAGACCTACACTTGAAGGTCTCTCAGTGGATCCTTGCATCCCATCGGATTGGGAAGGCTTCACGTGCACCAGGAAATACCGCGGTGCAACCTACAACATTACTGTAAAAAATCCTGATTCAGTTGAGCACGGCATTTCCTCGGTAACGGTGGATGGGGAAGCGATAGAAGGAAACGTTCTCCCTATTGCTGAAGCCGGACGTGCGCTTGACATCTGCGTCACCATGGGATAGCGGAGGCAGATATGACTTTTCCAAAAGACTTTAAATGGGGAGCAGGGAGCGCCTCATATCAATTAGAAGGCGGCGCATTTGAAGACGGCAAGGGGCTGTCCATATGGGATGTGTTCAGTCACATACCAGGCAAAATCGCCGGAGATCAAAACGGGGATGTAGCCTGTGATGCCTATCACAGGTTCGAAGAAGACCTGGATATTATGAAGCGTCTCGGCATATCAAACTACAAGTTTAGCATAAGCTGGCCCCGCATTCTTCCCGAAGGGAAAGGTGCGGTTTCGGAAGTCGGTCTTAATTACTATGACAGGTTGGTTGACGGCTGCATCAAGCGCGGTATCGAGCCATGGATGACCCTTTACCACTGGGATTTACCTCAGGCTCTTGAGGATGCCAGCGGCTGGCGAAACCGTGAGACGTCATATTTATTCAGAGATTTCGTCCAGATCATTGCAAGTCATTTTAAGGGGCGCGTTAAGAATTATATAA
>JAFTHD010000253.1 GCA_017457585.1 Bacillota bacterium
ATGGGAGCGCTGATTGCCGGAGCCAAGTTCAGGGGAGAGTTCGAAGAGAGACTTAAAGCTGTATTAAACGAAATCGAGAAGTCAGACGGCAGAATTCTGCTGTTCATCGATGAGCTTCACAACATCGTAGGTGCAGGAAAGAGCGAGGGCGCAATGGATGCTGGCAATCTGCTCAAGCCAAAGCTTGCCCGCGGCGAGCTTCACTGCATCGGTGCAACGACCCTCGATGAGTATAGGAAGTACATCGAAAAGGATGCGGCCCTTGAGAGAAGGTTCCAGAAGGTTCTGGTGGATCAGCCGACGGTTGAGGACACCATCTCCATTTTGCGAGGCCTCAAGGAACGCTTTGAAATTCACCACGGTGTTCGAATTACCGACAGCGCGCTGATTGCGTGCGCAACCCTCAGCGACTGATATATAAGCGACAGATTTTTGCCTGATAAGGCCATCGACCTGATGGACGAGGCGGCTTCAAAGATCAGGACTGAAATCGACAGCATGCCTGCGGAGCTGGACGAAATATCCCGCAAAATTATGCAGCTTGAAATCGAGAAGCAGGCGCTCGGTAAGGAGACGGATAAGGGGTCTCTGGCAAGACTCGAGCACCTTGAGAAGGAACTTTCAGAGCTTCGAGATGAGAGCAACGCCATGAGGGCGCAGTGGGAAGGCGAGAAACAGGCCATCGTTCAGGTGAAGGCCGTTAAACAACAGGTCGAGGACGTAAAGCACCAGATGGAAGAGGCCGAGCGTAATTATGACCTTGAGAAGCTGGCGCAGCTTAAGTACGGAACGCTGCCTGATCTTGAGAAGAAGCTTCAGGAAGAGCAGGAAAAGGCGGAGAATGCCAAGGAGAAGAGACTTCTCAGCGAGGAAGTTGGCGAGGAGGAAATCGCGGAGGTGATATCGGGGTGGACCGGGATCCCTGTTGCGAAACTGGTCGAATCCGAGAGAGAAAAGCTGCTGAAACTGCCTGAGATACTTCACAAACGAGTGATAGGTCAGGAAGAGGGCGTAAAGGGTGTTGCCGAGGCCGTGCTGAGAGCGAGGGCAGGCCTCAAAGACGAGCATAGGCCGATCGGATCGTTCATTTTCCTGGGACCGACGGGTGTTGGTAAGACTGAACTTGCCAAGGCTCTTTCCGAGGCACTTTTCGATTCCGAGAAGAATATGGTTCGTATAGATATGTCGGAGTACATGGAGAAGCACTCCGTTTCGAGACTTGTCGGAGCGCCTCCGGGATACGTGGGATACGATGAAGGCGGTCAGCTTACGGAGGCCATTCGCCGCAAACCGTACAGCGTGATACTTTTTGACGAGATTGAAAAGGCACATCCGGATGTTTTCAACATTCTGCTTCAGCTTCTCGATGATGGCAGACTTACGGACAACCAGGGAAGAACCGTTGATTTCAAGAACACTATCGTAATCATGACATCGAACATCGGCAGCAACTATCTGATAGACGGAATCAGGGAAGATGGTACCGTATCGGATGAGGTAAAGCAGAAAGTTGAGGATGAGACAAAGAAGTACTTCAGACCGGAGTTCCTCAACAGAATCGATGACATTATCGTATTCTCACCGCTGACTGAGGAGCAGATTGGCGGAATCATCGCTCTGTCCATGAAGGATATCGAGAGACGTCTTGAGGATAAGAATATAACCTTGCGAATGACGGATGAAGCCAAGTCCTTTATCGCCCGTGAGGCATACGACCCAGCATATGGAGCAAGACCGATCAAGCGGTTCCTGCAGAGGAGCGTTGAGACGCAGCTTGCGGGTGAGCTGATTCGTGGCAACATCAAGGATGGCGACAACGTAGTCCTGGATACGGACGGTGAAAACCTCACCTTCAGAACGGAGTAAGCCGAGCAGATTAGAAAGGCGGATGACTCATCAATGAGTTAAAGAAAAAATTTGCTCCACATAAACAAGTGTGGTATCATGAAACTACAATAAAGGTGCTACCGATAGACGGTTAGCCCGGGAATAAGTTAAAGAATAACCGCAACCTTTGGCTTTTGGGG
>JAFTHD010000254.1 GCA_017457585.1 Bacillota bacterium
AAGGATAAGAAGCAGAATACCCTTTTACCGGAGCATATCGACAAAATAGTTGACACCTATCGTTACCGCAAGGAGGATAGATACAGCCGCCGAGTAAGTCTACGCGAAATTGTCGAGAACGACTACAATCTCAACATTACCCGTTACGTTAGCCTTGCTCAGGAAGAGGCTCCCATTGATCTGGCTAAGAACCAGGAAGAGCTGGAGGCCATCGAGAAGAAACTGACCGAAGCCCGGACCAAGTTCAACGGCTTCCTCCGCGAACTTGGCTTGAAAGAAATATAAATTTTTCTCTCTGTTTTGTATTGTGCAGATACAATGCACAATAATGTTTTAATTTTGCACCGTCATTAGGAAAAGAACCCTCTTGGCGGTGTTTTATGCAAAAAGAATTAGTAAACCAAAAAAACAAAAACAACATGAGAGAGCTCAAATGCCCCAAGTGCGGAAATGTCTTTTCCGTGGACGAAGCCGACTACGCTTCCATCGTCAGTCAAGTTAAAGGCGCCGAATTCGACGCTGAGGTTAACCGCCGTCTTGCCGAGCTACATCACCAGCAGCAGGCCGAAGAACAGGCACGTACTGCCAACCAGGAGAAAGCTCACCAGAGCGAGCTGTTCAAGAAGGATCAGGCCATCAGCGCTAAGGATAGCGAGATAGCCCAGCTGAAGGAGCAGCTTTCCGCTATGGGTGACCGACAGAAACTTGCTGTGGGTACCGCTATAGCCGACAAGGACAAGGAGATTGCCGCCCTCAAGGCCACCATTGACCAGAATGCCCAGGCTCTGGAGATTGCTGTGTTGAAAGAACGCCAGCAGGCGAAAGAGGCCGCACAGGCCAAAGACGCTGAGATTGCCGAACTCCGTTCCCAGGCCAAGTTGGCTGCCTCGGAGGCATCTCTTCGAGAGAAGAGCCTGCGGACTGAGTATGAAGGTAAGCTGCAGGTGGTCAAGTCAGAGGCTGAATCTCGCCTGCGTCTCGCAGAGGACGAGGTGCATCGCCTCAAGGATTTCAAGACACGGCTGTCTACCAAGATGGTCGGAGAGAGTCTGGAGGCCCACTGCAGTACCGTCTTCGAGAGCGAGCTGCGTGTTCTGCTCCCGAACGCGTACTTCGAGAAGGACAACGACGCTTCCGGCGGCAGCAAAGGCGACTTCATCTTCCGCGACTATGAAGATGATATGGAGTATGTGTCCATTATGTTCGAAATGAAGAACGAAATGGACGAAACGGCCACCAAGCACCGCAACGAGGACTTCTACAAGAAGCTCGATGCAGACCGCAACGCCAAGGGTTGCGAGTATGCCGTGCTGGTCTCCCTCCTGGAGCCCGACAACGAACTGTTCAATGGCGGCATCGTGGATGTGTCCCATCGCTATCCCAAGATGTATGTCATCCGTCCTCAGTTCTTCAAGGCCATCATCACTCTCCTGGTGAATGCTGCCAAGAAGTCGGTGGAGTACAAGCGCCAGCTTGCCATTGCCCGCAGCCAGAGCATCGACGTGACCAACTTCGAGGGCCAGCTTGAGGCCTTCAAGGACGCCTTCGGCCGCAACTATCGCCTTGCCAGCGAGAAGTTCAAGACCGCCATCGACGAGATCGACAAGTCCATTGCCCATCTCCAGAAGATCAAGGACGCCCTCATCGGCTCAGAGAACAACCTGCGCCTGGCCAACGACAAGGCCGACAACCTCACCATCAAACGGCTCACTCGTGGCAACCCCACGATGAAGGCCAAGTTCGATGAGGCGCGGCAGAACAAGCAGGAAGAAGGGCCGGAGGTCCAGGACCTTTAGATGAAGCCGATTAGTACTTGGGGACGTAGTCGGTCTTTCCACTGACGGCATCATCCAAGATGGCTTCCACGAAATCGTCTGCAGCAAGGTTCAGGGTAGTCTCCTGGACCTTGCTTTCATATTCAAACCTCACTTCGCGGATGCGAACCGGTCCCCAGTGGCGGGATTCCAGCCAGCCGTCTTCGAAAGGGAAAACAGCAGATGTGCCCGGCTCTGGATTCTCCGGGAGTTGCTCTTCAAGCTCCTCGATGGAAGATATCTTTTCACCTTTCGCATTCCTGATAAAGTGGTCCTTTGTCTCAATGGGGAAATGAGTAGCAACACGCCAATAGTCCGCCTTATCGAACTGGAAACTAGCATAGAACCTCCGTAACTTGTCAAGATCGAAATGATGCTCGTCAATCCAGCCTTCATCAATAAGAAAGAGCGTATGCCTGATGTCAGCATGCACAACAGTAGTAATAGAACCTATGGATTCATTCCATCCAGGCTGGCGCACCACCTTCAGGGAAATGCCATATTCGGCAGCGAACTTCTTTGCACCATCCTGGTATCCTTTGCGGGAGACCATTATGCCGTTGACATTGTTGAGATCGGATAATACGCCCTGGAAGTCACGTACCTTTCCTACTGGAACGAGGGAGTCATAGTTCTTTGTAAAAAGCAAATTTATTTTCCCCAGTTTTCGGAAAAAAGAGTTTCCCCACTTTTCGGAAGTCTGATGGGACGGCTGGGGTGTTGAACCGTCACATTCTTCTCCCCACTTCTGTC
>JAFTHD010000255.1 GCA_017457585.1 Bacillota bacterium
ACAGATATTCGTTTGTCGTAAGCTTCCTTTTGGTAGGGCTGGCTTACAGGGAGTTCATTAGACTCGAGAGGATCAGGACAGGTGTGATCTGGGCCGGAATGGCAGGAATTCTGGGATGGTACGTTATATGTCAGAGATTCCTGAAGGATAGCATCGATAACGTAGACGTCTATTTTTACATGGGCGTTGCCCTGCTTCTCAGCTATACTGCAGTTATCATGCTGCATAAGAAGGGCTACTTGAGCCGCAGGAACATGGTTCGCGTAGCGTCATTTGTAATTGCCTGCGAACTCGGATTCACGGTGACAATAAGTTTTCAGAAGGTGGGCAATACGGACAGGGAATACTACTTCGAAAATTACGGTGATGTGAGAAGCCTGATAGAGGAAGTGGATGACGATTTCTCGAGACTTGAGATCGATGACAACTTCATCCTGAACACCCCGGCGTTCTATCATTACAAAGGAGTGTCGCAATTTTCATCGTCCATAAACTCTAATGCCACCTACACCATGGAGAACATCGGTGTTGAGGGAGAACCGGGCAAGAACAGGTACAACTACAACCTGACGAGTCCTGTGACCAACGCGATTCTTAACGTCAAATATCTCATAGGCAAGAGCGAAGAGATCGATGACTATGATCTCCATGAGATAGGCAGGTCGGGCGACAGCGTTCTTTATGAGAATCAATACGCTCTTGCGATGGGGTATGTGACCGGCAACGCAATATGGTCGTGGGACATCAACCTTGACAATCCTTTCGGCGTGCTCGACGATTACGTCAGAGCAGCCACAGATAACATGGTTGAGGGAGTATTCGTCATGTCAGAGCCTTCGGATATCGATACGACCAACATGACCATCGATGAAAACGGTGAAAGTGCGTGGGTCTCTGAGAGCACCGATGACACATCAGACGGTTACATCGATATAACCTACGAGGCGGAGGAAACTCAGAAATACTACGTTTTCGTGGAAGCGGACAGCTGCAGAGATATTACCGTTTACAAAGAGAATTCGGAGGACGGGATCTTCATCAGAGAGGATTGCGGCTCTGTGGTAAATATAGGGACTGTGAACGAGGGAGAGACGTTCCGCGTGGAGATGGCATATGATCCCGGCAACATGGGAAGCCTCGTATGCCATGCAGCTTCCATAGATCAGGAGGCGTGGGATGATGCCTATTCCATTATTTCAAAAGATATGATGGAAGTGGATGCGTGGAGTGACACCTATGTAAAGGGAACGGTCGATGCGAGCAGGGACGGCGTTCTCGTAACATCCATTCCCTATGAAGACGGCTGGACAGTCAAGGTGGATGGCAAAAAGAGAGAGTCCATTCAGCAGGCAGGCGAAATTTTCATTGCAGCGGACATAAGCACCGGCGTTCATCAGCTGGAGTTTTCGTTCAGACCACCCGGATTTGTCCCGGGATTGATGCTTACGATCCTGGCGTGCATAGCGCTGGCGCTCATAACCATAATCCTTCCCGGACTCAGGAGCAGCCCCGCCAGGAGGAGACAAGAGCCTGCAGAGCTTTCGGTATCTCTGCCAGAGGAATTTGATTATAGTATAGAAGATACACATTTTTTGTCTGAAGAGGAACAAGCTGGATGCCCAGAGTAGCGGCATCCTTCTTTATTTCTTCCGGTGATCTGGAAGTGTCTATTCGTATCAGAAGGTTGATCCCCGACTGGGAATTTCTCATCTCGACGATATCGCTTGCCTCACGTCTCAGATAGCCGGTAACGGCGCTAAGCTTCTGGGCATAGAGCTTTCGCAGCTTTTTGATGTGCGTATGGTACTGCCCTGTCTCCATGAACATGGCCAGCGTCAGCTGCTCCAGCTTGGAGCAGGTCTGGGAATAATCCGATGAGATGGATTCGAACATACCGGCAAGCTGGGATGGGAGCACCATATAGCTGATCCTTACGGCCGCGAACAGCGTGCTGGAGAATGAGCCCAGATAGATGACCCGGTCACTGCCTTCCAGACTCTTAAGAGCAGGAATCGGCCTTCCGAAGTATCTCAGCTCGCTGTCGTAGTCGTCCTCGATTATGTAGCTGTCGTTTTCCTTTGCCCAGGAAAGAAGCTGGTATCGCCTGGCCACAGGCATTATAGCACCGGTGAAGACGTGGTTTGACGGACTGACGTATGCCGCCGATTTTATATTGGCAGGGAGCTTCTCGAGTTTGAGCCCGTCCGGCTCTACCTGTACATCCGTGATTGCGAAGCCTCGGTCTCTGAAAGTGTTCCGCACCGGATTGTAGCCGGGATTCTCCATGGCCACGTGTTCTATCCCCATCTTTCTCAAAAGCGTTGCAATGTGCCCTGTAATCTGCTGCGTTCCTGCGCCTATGATAATCTGCTCCGGCGTGCACCGTACACCTCTCGACAAGTACAGGTACTTGGCGATTTCCGCCCGCAGCGTTATCTCTCCCAAAGGGTTGCTCTCAAAGAACAGAAATTCAGGGAAGTCGTTTATGATCCTGCTGGTGCACTTCTTCCACTTGTTGAAATCAAAACATTCATAATCCCAGTAAAGTTCCGGTGCGTTCGCAGCCATGGAATCATCGAAGAGAGACAGTTCCGGTTTGAACATCTCCGGTTCTGAGGGTACAGTGCCATAGGACATGCTTCCAAGGTCGTTGACGTAATAACCGGACTGTGCTCTGCTCTCGACGTAGTCTTCGACCGTAAGCTGACTGTAAGCCTGATCTATGGTAGTAATGGACAGCCCTGTTGATTTTGAAAGGCTTCTCAGTGATGGCAGCCGCTCTCCTGCAGGTATTCCGCCGCTCGTGATCTCATCCCTGATATAGGTGTAAAGCTGCTGATAATACGGGGTCTTCCGCTCTTTATCAAGTACGGGAAAAAGTTCCTTCATTCTCTGCTCTCCTGACTGTACTTATAAAAATAATAATTATTGTGTATTTCTTTGATGACAAATTTCGTTTAACATAGTATACACCAAACAGATTTAACTTGCAAAGAGGTGCAGAAGTGAAGACAAAGAATGACAAAACATTTCAGCTGGTCATGACGGCGATGTTCATAGCGCTGACGGCTGTTTCGATACTTTTTATCAGAGTTCCCATTCCGTTCACACAGGGATACGTTCACTTGGGGGATG
>JAFTHD010000256.1 GCA_017457585.1 Bacillota bacterium
GCACGCTGAGTATGAATCCTACACCGTGTCCCGTTCCGTGGTTGTAGTCAAGACCCATATCCCAAAGCGGTCTGCGCGCCATGGAATCGAGGGCGTTTCCCGTCGTACCGGCAGGGAATCTGGCGGAGCCTACGGCAAGGTTGCCCTTGAGAACAGCGGTGTAGCATTTTTTCTCGTACTCGCTTACTTCACCCAAAGCGATGGTGCGCGTGATATCCGTAGTTCCGTTGGTGTAATGACCGCCGGTGTCCATTAGCAGGAAACCGTCCGCCAGACTTCGGCTGGTTTCTGCTGTCGGTGCGTAGTGAATCACAGCGCCGTGCTCCCCGGTAGCAACGATGGATTCAAAGCTTGGGGAAATGAATCCTTCCTGCTCCCGTCGCAGCCCGAGTAACATATCGGATACTTCCAGCTCCGTAAGTTCCTTGTGGGAACCGGAAGCGGCCGCTTTTTGAAGCCTGTATATGGCTTTTGTAACGGCGACGCCATCCTTTATGTGGGCATTCCTTTCCCCCTCTATTTCCGCCTGGTTCTTAATTGCCTTTGCGAGGAGGGTAGGATTTGCCGCAAAACGCGGCTCTGAGGCCATAGACGAGAGAACCTCATTGACGGAATCTTCGTCCATCTGAAGGGGAGTAGGACCTGGAGCACCAAACCTAATCTTAATATCCTCGTAAACGCTCATATATGGCCTGATGGTAACGCCATCTGCCTCAAGTGCTCCGCGGACTTCTGCCGTTAGCGCCTTTTCCGATAGGTAGAGAATGGCTTCCTCCGCTGAGATGAGGGTGTAGACCATGGCGACAGGCGTGTAGAGAACATCATCTGCCCGCATGTTGTAGAGCCAGGCGATATCATCGAGGGATGTGATCAGCAAATGGGAAGTGATCTGATTCCTCAGCCACCTGAGCTTATCGGCTCGTGACATACCTGCCTGCTCATCTGTCAAAAGCCACACAGGTGTCGATGGGATTTCCGATCTCTCCTCCCATATTTCTCCTGCAAGGTCTGCATCATTTATGAATTTAACGCCCTTTTCCGACAGTACCTGGCGAAGTTTTTTCGCATAGCCGGAACTGATGGTTCTGCCGTCGTAGCCGAGGACTTCCTGTGGCAACATGACAGAGGCGAGATAATTCTCGATTGAGGGAACACCCGGCTGACCGCTCCTCATCAGCTCGATTCCGGAGTCTGATAGCTGGGATTCTGCCTGAATGAAGTATCTTCCGTCCGTCCAAAGACGCGCGTCATCTTTCCCGATAAGAAGCGTTCCTGCAGAACCCGTAAATCCGCTGAGAAACTCTCGGCACTTAAAGTGATCCGAGACGTACTCAGACCCGTGAAAATCGTTTGTGAAAATTAAATAGTAATCGATACCGCCCGCAGCCATTTTCGCCCGCAGTGCACCTACTCTTTCTCTGTATACGTTCATATGTTCATCCTTTGCACAATTCATCAGCCAAAGTATATCATATAATGGTATAATAGGTGCACACGGAGGTAAGAAATATGGCTGTTTTTAACGAAAGCAATTTATACGGACTGATTTACAACATGTGCAAAAATATGA
>JAFTHD010000017.1 GCA_017457585.1 Bacillota bacterium
CCCCAGCCGAAGGGGAAGAGGAACTCGATATCTGTCGTCGCATTGCTGTAGTGGGACAGCTCCTCAGGTTCGTGATCTCTCAGCTTGATGTGCTCTTCCTTAAGACCTAATTTCTTGAGGAAATCTGCACAGTATTCCTTCCAGTATGCGAACCAGTCAAGCTCCGTTCCCGGCTTGCAGAAGAATTCCAGTTCCATCTGCTCGAACTCTCTCGTTCTGAAGATGAAGTTGCCCGGTGTGATCTCATTTCTGAATGATTTGCCCACCTGTGCAATTCCGAAAGGGATCTTCTTTCTCGATGTTCTCTGAACGTTCTTGAAGTTTACAAAGATTCCCTGTGCCGTCTCAGGTCTCAGATAGATCTCAGCCTTGGAGTCTTCCGTAACGCCCTGGAATGTTTTGAACATCAGGTTGAACTGTCTAATGCCGGTGAAGTCCTTCTTGCCGCAGTCAGGACAAACGATCTCGTGCTCCGAAATGTATCCCTCCAACTGCTCGTTGGACCATCCGTCTACAGGTCCTTCGTTGATTCCCTTCGCCTTCATGTACTCTTCTATAAGGTGGTCTGCCCTGAATCTTGACTTGCACGCCTTACAGTCGATCAAAGGATCTGAGAATCCTCCAACGTGACCTGATGCCACCCACGTCTGTGGGTTCATGAGTATCGCTGCATCCAGTCCTACGTTGTACTTGGATTCCTGAACGAACTTCCTTCTCCATGCGTCCTTGATGTTGTTCTTCAGTTCAACCCCTAAAGGGCCGTAATCCCATGTATTGGCCAGACCTCCGTAGATCTCTGAGCCGGGAAAGATAAAACCACGATTTTTGGCTAAAGCCGTGATTTTTTCCATTGTAACTTCTGTGCTCATCCTATATCTCCGTATGTTTTTATTCTCTTATTCTTCTTCAGCTACTTCTTCTACTACAGCATCAACGGCTTCCTCAGCCTCTTCTGCAACTTCTTCTGCTGCTTCCTCGGCCTCGCTTGCAGCTTCCTCTACTGCCTCTTCTATATCCTCTGCTGCATCTGCAAACTTCGCCTTTACTTCTTCAGCCTTCTCGCTTGCCTTTGCCTTAACTTCTTCTGCCTTGTCAGCGGCCTCTTCAGCCTTTTCCTTGCCCTTTGCATAGAGCTCTTCAGCCTTTTCTCTTGCCGCGCTTGCTGCAGCGCTTCCCTTCTCTGTTACAGTTCCTACAGCGTCCGTTACTGCGTCGCTGATGTCCAGAATCGTTCCGTCTTCCTTAACAACTTCGATGTTGCACTTGAAGCCGAATGCGGCTACGATACCTGCTACTGAAGCGATAGGCGCGATTACAAGGCCCAGGATACCTGCGTTGAGAGGCACGTTGAGGATCAGCTCTCCATCTCTTCTTACTCTGATCTTTGAAACGTTACCCTTTGAAATCTGTTCCTTGATAGTTCCGATAACGGCATCTGTCTTCGCTCCGATGCCAGCCGATCTCTTCTCTCCCAGGTTGACCGATTCTTCGATTGCGATGATCGCATCTACTACACTGCCGTCAGCTTCCTCAAGAGCCTGTTTTGCCTCTGCGTATGTAACCCCTGTTCTGTCCTTTACCAGTTCGATCTTTTCTAATGTGATTTCCATTTGTTTTCCTCCTGTTCACTGCTTCAGATGAGTTCTTCACTCTTCAAATCCGAAGCCTCAAGATAATACGCCGCATAGGCTCTGACTATCCTCTGCAGCTCTTTACCGGTATCTTCTCTCAATGCGATTCTTTCAAGGTTTCGCATTGGGTTTGACGTGAAATATTTTAACACGTTTACTATATCAAATTTCAGGTCATAAATCAACGAATCCTCTGTTGTTTTCACAGGGTTTACATATGTTTCTTCATAGCAGTCCCTGCAAATGACGCCTCCGTCCCCTACGCTGAACTTATGTGCCTCCTTTTTTCTGCCGCAGATGGCGCACTCGTCGAGCACGGGAGCATGTCCCATGTAGCTTATCACCTTCGCCTGGTAGGCGAGAACGAGGGTTCCTATCCCCTTTCTCCTCTTTTCGACCATCTGAAGGAAATCAGCCAGTGCTCCGTACACGCCCTGCTCCGGCACCCCTTCCTCCAGAACTTTGTTTGTAAATTCCAGCGCATAGCTTGCGTGGAAGAACAGATCCGGATCCTCTGCGAGGGAATAGTAGCTCTTTACGGTCTCCGCCTTGTTTATGAAATAGTTTTCCCGGCTCTTATTCAGTTCGTATCTGCCGTATGTAAAGGCGTGCAGAGCAGGCTGATTCCTGTTTCTGCCTTCGCTCAGGTTGGTTCCTGCCGAGATCTTGCCAAAGTCCCTTGTAAAAAGGGTTATCATCTGGGTCTTCTCGCTGATCTTTTGCCTTC
The DNA here is from genome assembly GCA_017457585.1 of Bacillota bacterium. The sequence continues at coordinate 2,359 of JAFTHD010000017.1, forward strand.
TCAGCACTATGCCTTCCGTTTCAGTGCGCATCTCCTAATCAATCCTTATATCCGAAATTGCTGAGGGCTATATCGCTGTCGCGCCAGTTTTCCTTGACCTTCACCCAAAGGTCCATGTAAACCTTCGTTCCAAGGAGCGCCTCGATTTCCTCTCTTGCGCTCTTCCCGATGCCCTTCAGCTTCCTGCCGCCCTTTCCGATAATCATCCCCTTGTGGGACTTTTTCTCACAGTAGATCACGGCACTGATCTTTGTAATGTCGCCCTCTTCCTTGAACTGCTCTATCTCAACGGCGACACCGTGAGGAACCTCATCCCTCAAATAAAGGAGGATCTTCTCCCTTATAATCTCGCTTACGATGAACCGCTCCGGATTTTCCGTTATCATATCGTCAGGGAAGTACATCGGGCCCTCTTCCATAAACTCCGCCACCGCATCTATCACGTCCTGCACGTTGGTGCCCTGCTTGGCAGCAGTGCCTATGATGTTTTCGAAGATTCCGATGTCGTCATACTCCTCGTATATCTTTCTGAATTTCTCAGGCTCCATCTTATCGATCTTGTTGATAACGAGAATCTTCGGCGTGGTGATCTTATCCAGAAGGTCGAGGATGTACTTGTCCCCGGGACCTGCAGAAAGTTCGTCATCCACTATGAAGATGATTGCATCCACTTCTCCAAAGGTGCCGATGGCCGCTTCCGTCATAAATTCTCCCAGTTTGTTTCGGGGTTTGTGGATTCCCGGCGTATCGATGAATACAAGCTGCATGTCATCTTCGCCTTCAGAAGTTCCGTAATGGGTATATATCCCCCTAATGGTGTTTCTCGTGGTCTGTGGCTTCTCTGTGGTAATCGCAATCTTTTCTCCCAGTATGGCGTTTAGGAGCGTGGACTTGCCCACATTGGGTCTTCCAACTATTCCGATGAAACCTGTCTTCATTTTTTCTCACCTTCCAATCTGAATCCTATAGGAAGCAGTTCGCTCAGTTTTCGTATGTTCATGAACTGGCCATGCACTCCCGTTATGACGGTGATATCGGGAGCAAACTCGAACATGAACTGTCTGCATATGCCGCAAGGTATGGATTCCGTTCCTTCTGCGTATACGGCGATGGCTTCAAACTCACGCTCCCCTTCTGAAATTGCCTTGACGAAGGCCGTTCGCTCTGCGCATATGGTCGCGCCGTAAGAGGAATTTTCCACGTTCACCCCCGTGTAGATCTCTCCCGATCCTGTAAGCAGCGCCGCGCCTACCTCAAATCCGGAAAAAGGCGCATACGCATTCTTGCTGGCCTTCATTGCCTCTGCAAAGAGCGCTTCTGAGTTAAAGTTTACGTCCTGTTCTAAAATCATGACTTGCTCCTTTCCAGGTCGAGAAGCTTCATCACTTCCTCTTCCCTCTCTCTCATCTCCCTCTTATCGTCTTCTTCCATGTGGTCGAATCCGAGAAGATGACAGACGCTGTGGACAAACAGGTAAACAGCTTCTCTCTCAAAGGAGTGACCGTATTCTTCGGCCTGCTCTCTTACCTTGTCCATGTTAATCACCACATCTCCGAGAAGGATTACTTCCTCCTCTGCGATTTCACCAAAGTCCTCTATCATGGGAAATGAAAGCACATCGGTGACGGAATCGACACCTCTGTAGTCCCTGTTTAGAGTCCTTATTTCATCACCGTCTACGAAGCTCAGGCTCACCTCGATCCCGGAAGAATCCAGGCCTTCCTTCTCTGTGCATATGGCTGCAGCCTCTTTGAATATGGCCATGAGTTCTTCTGAAATGATGTTGTTATCATTCACAACTATTACCATAAATTCTCTACTCCTCTTCAGGCGGATTGTGCCTGTAGTACTCATCGTATGCGTTTACAATCTTCTTAACAAGCTGGTGTCTTACAACATCCACATCCTTGAGATAGCAGAATCCGATTTCCTTTACCCTCTTGAGCACCTTCTCTGCTTCAACAAGACCGGATCTTTTGCCCCTCGGAAGGTCTATCTGGGTTACATCTCCCGTAACCACCACCTTTGAGCCGAAGCCCATTCTTGTCAAAAACATCTTCATCTGCTCAGGCGTCGTATTCTGTGCCTCATCCAGTATGATGAAGGAATTATCGAGGGTTCTTCCTCTCATGTATGCAAGAGGAACCACCTCTATGGTTCCCTTTTCCTTAAGGCGGGCGGCAGTCTCCCTGCCAAGGGTATCATCGAGGGCGTCGTATAGAGGCCTCAGATACGGGTCCACCTTTTCCTGCAGATCTCCCGGCAGGAATCCCAGCCTCTCCCCTGCTTCAACGGCCGGTCTTGCAAGAATGATCCTGCTGATTTCCTTGTTCTTCAGTGCGTTCACCG
>JAFTHD010000257.1 GCA_017457585.1 Bacillota bacterium
ATTATCTGGACACGTGGAAGATCAAGGAGTACAAAGGAAAGAAGACAAAGGTAAAAACAAGGCTGAAGTACTCCAAACTCGTCAGAGATAATTACATATTCAAAGTCACCGATCTGTAGTAGTCTTCAGGCCTGTTGTCGTCAGGCGCCATGTTTTTTGCAAGGCTTGTGAAGCCTCAAAAGATCGGCTCTCCAAAGTGATTGGTTTATCCAAAGCGATTTGGGGCTGGTTTTGGAAATCCAAGGATACCGAATTTAACAGAATGCTGTATTTTTAAGCACCTGAGTATCCATATCACCCTTCTGTTCAACCTTGTGGATACCATAATTACAGGATCGTTGAAATTTTTACTATGCAGTATCCATTTTGAACACGGAATGAACCCATACCGAACTCAGGCGCCAGTATGCGGATACTCTTCGTGCTCATTTTACACGTTTATTGAGGATAAAGTATCCACACGCTTTTTATAATAGGATTTCGGATACTCATTCAATTAATTTTCAACGATTCTTTCTGTACCGGTATCCGGCAGTGTTACACGTTGGCAAATAGTAGAACAAAGAAAGGTTGTCCAAGATGAATGAAATAGAACGTATAAGGAATTCATTCAAGATTCTGAAAAGAGGATATCTGCATTAATCAAAAACAAAAGGGCCTTGAAAACACGTTGATTTCCAAGGTCCTTGTCTTTTGCCTTTGTTCTGACCAATTATCTCTTCGAGAACTGGCTTGCTCTTCTCGCTTTCTTGAGACCGTACTTCTTTCTCTCCTTCATTGTGCTGTCTCTTGTGAGGAATCCAGCAGCCTTCAGGGCTGGTCTGTACGCTTCTCTGTCAGCTTCGCAGAGAGCTCTTGAGATACCGTGTCTCAGTGCGCCTGCCTGTCCTGTGAAACCGCCGCCTGATACAGTAGCGATAACATCGAACTTGCCTTCGCAACCTGCGATATCAAAAGGTCTTCTAACCTCTCTCTTGAGAATTTCCTGTGAGATATACTCGTCAAGAGGCTTCTTGTTTACTGTGATATTGCCGTTACCAGGGACGAGTCTAACTCTGGCAACTGAAGATTTTCTTCTTCCTGTTCCGTAATACTGTGTATTAGCCATTTGTCAGTCCTCCTTCCTAAATATCCAATACCTCTGGCTTCTGAGCTTCGTGATTGTGCTCAGGACCAGCGTAAACCTTTAACTTCTTGAACATCTGTCTTCCCAGCTTGCCGTTTGGCATCATGCCCTTAACTGCATGCCTTACGACTTCCGTTGGGTGCTTCTCAAGCATTTCCTCGAGCGTAACCTCTCTGAGTCCACCAGGATAACCTGTGTGTCTCTTGTAGATCTTCTCTTTTCTCTTCTTACCTGTTACAGCAACCTTCTCTGCGTTGATTACTATAACGTAGTCGCCTGTGTCTACATGAGGAGTGTAGATTGGCTTGTTCTTGCCTCTCAGAATTGAAGCGATCTGTGTTGATAATCTACCCAGGTTCTTGCCCTCGGCGTCGATTACGTACCACTTACGTTCAACCTCTGCAGGCTTTGCGATAAATGAACTCATCTTGTTCTTCCTTTCTACCTACTCGGATCTTGCGATCTTTTTCGGCCCTGCCTACTGGATTCACACGGAATCTTTTCGGCGAACTAAAACTTGCTTTAGCCGTGATTGCTCCGAGGGATTCCCTCTGCGCACACGAAAACGAACCGCGAATGTCGCGATACTCATACATTCTACACGTTTTGAATAGTCATGTCAAAGACTTTTACTAAATAACCTGCATTCTGCGCACATTTGCAAAATGCAGGTCACCTCTAAGTCTCAAATTGTTGTGGCAACGCCGGCTTTCACGATCCGACCTGCCCGCCTTTTGGCGATATTTACTTTCTCTTCAGCAGGCCTGCCGCCATATCCTCTGCCGCCTGCGCCTTGAGAACGTAGTGCATTTTTTTGCCCGTCGCAGTGTGCGGAAGACTGTCCACCAGCTTGTACCAACGCGGCCTCTTGTAGGTGCTGAGCAGCGGATTGTCTCTGCAAAATTCCACCAGTTCGCCTATGGTCAGGCTATCGTCCGCCGGAACAACGTATGCTGCCACTGCCTGTCCGCGAACTTTATCCGGAACCGCCGTGACCATGGAGTCCGCCACCTTTTCAAAGGTGTTGATAGCTTCCTCTATCTGAACAGGATAGATGTTCTCGCCGGAGCAGACGATCATGTCGTCCTTTCGGCCGGTAATCGTAACGTAGGTCTTATCGTCCCACGTACCCAGGTCAGAGGTGTACATCCATCCCTTGTAAAATTTCTTCCCGGCTTCCTCTTCGTTGCCGTAATAGGTGTACGTAGTCTTTCCCGGAGAGCTTATGATTACCTCACCCACGGTCTCCCCATCCTGAGGGACAACCTCATCCGGCTCCGCTTTGCGGTCTTCGTAAACGCGCACAACTCTGACTTCGTCGTCCGTGCAGCTTCCGCCTACGCCGCCTGCTGCATCCGGCAGATCATACGGTCTCAGGAAGGAGTTCCAGAAAGTTTCAGTCGTGCCGTATCCGTTAAAGATATTCGGCGTGAGAACTTCCATGAACCTTTCGCAAGCTGCCTTCTCCAGCGGTGCGCCCATGGTGATAATGCCCTTGAGGCTGGATATATCAAAGTGTGATTTCTCCTGAATTCTCGAAAGCATTTCCAGTGTTGCAGGAGATCCTGTCAGGAAAGTGATGCCGTACTTCTCAACGTAGTGAAGTGTAGTCTTGGCCTGGAAGGCTCTCATAAGCACGAGGGTAGAGCCTGCGTAAAAGTTCGGGCAAGTGCCGCCCGAATGTGAGCCGCCTCTGTGGAAGAGCGGCGTCATGTTCATGCAGATGTCTTTGCAGCTCATCGGATAGTGCATGATCGCATCGTGTGCGCTGAGCACTTCGTTGATATCGTTGATCGGCACGCTCTTTGGGAGCGCTGACGTGCCGCTTGTACACATTCTCACGACTTCATCGTAGATGTGCGTTTCAAAATCCTTCTCCGGCTCCGTTATCGGCTGGGAGCTCACGTAATCCTCGTAAGTAATGTGACCCTCCGGCAGTTCTGTGCCGTTAAGGTTGTCTGCCATTACGCATCTTTCCGGCTTGTTTGTGCACAAATTTACGGCGTCCGCCACCATCTCTGCAACTGCGGCAGAATAAATGATAACCTTTGGCTTGTTGTGGTCGATGAGCAGTGAAAGTTCGCCGTATGAAAGCTTGTAGTTGGCGAGCAATGTGATTGCACCCACCTTCCTCGGTCCCACGTACGTGAAGCAGAACTCAGGACAGTTTTCGAGGACTTCCATTACGACATCGTTTTTGCCCACTCCATCCTGCCCGAGAGCGTGCGCCAGCTTATTCACTTCCACGTTGAACTGGCGATAGGACCACTGCCTTTCGGTCTGCGGATCGATGATCGCAGTTCTCGACCCGAATCTTCTCACGTTCCTCATGAAGCCGTTGAGCCAAGTGTATTCGCGCTCAAAGGTTTCACGGAACATTTTGTCATCGTAGGTTCTCGGAAGTGCGACAGCTTCCGTATTCGTTTCTCTTTTCACAGTCTCGTTTCCCATAAGTTCCTCCTCTGTGGTTCCAAGCACTTCTGCGAATTTTGCAAGATTGACGGCGGAGACATCGTTGGCTCCGCTCTCTATGCGGCTTATCGTTGAACGGGTTTTGTACCCCATCTTCTCTGCAAGCTGATCCTGCGTCATGCCGATTTCTTTTCTTCTCTTCGCTATATTGATTCCTGCTTGTGACATGTGATTCTCCTGTGTTGATTATTGTTGATTATAAGTTGATTGCTGTGTTGATTTCTGTTGATTTGATTTTAACCCTCCGGAGAATACATGTCAACACATTTGTTGACTTGTGGATAGAGGCGCAACAGAACAATAACCGATTCGAAGTGCAGCAGACAATTCATAACTCGGAAAAATATCGATTTATCAATATTTTTAGTCGAAAGAATATTGATTAACTCGTTTTTCTTTTAGTTTTACTTGAATTCGGCCCCAGCTTTGCTATACAATAGCATTGAGGTGAACAAATGCTTAAAAGAAAAATTGACGAACGATTCAAAGACTGGAAACAATCGAATTCCAACAAGTGCCTTATCGTTGAAGGTGCAAGAC
>JAFTHD010000258.1 GCA_017457585.1 Bacillota bacterium
CAGAGCGCAGGATGTGGTTGATGTACTTCTGGCAGATATTGAGCAAAAAAATACGGATGTTATCACAGGATTTTCCGCGTCAGAGGTATCGTATGGCGACGGGAAATTTTCTGTTTCTGACGGCAGAGAAACGGTAGAAGCCAGCAGGCTTATCATTGCCACAGGCGGTAAGTCCTATCCACAGATGGGAACGACGGGTGATGGGTTCAAACTTGCAAAGCAGTTAGGCCATAGGGTAAGCCGGGTTTATCCCGTGCTCACACCGATCGAGTGTGAGGATATGCCGGACTTTGCAGGGCTAAGGGCAAGGGGAGCATTGACCCTGCTGAAGGACGGAGCACCAGAAGCAAAATCCCGTGGTGAAATACAGTTCACAAAGGACGGGATTTCAGGAATCTGCGCCTTTGATCTGACCCTTCACATGGGAGCAGAGGAAGGGGAAAGGCCGGAAGAAGCGATGAAGCGGTACCAGATTTCCATAGACTTTGCGCCGGATTTCACCCGTGAAGAAGTTACGTCGAGGGACAGTTCCTTCGGAATCGTTACGGGAAGAATTGCAGAGGCTGTGGCACCGGAAGCGCTAAAGGATTTCAGGCTGAAGGTTTCCGGCACGAAAGGCTGGAAGAACGCTCAGTGTACGGCAGGCGGAGTTGATCTTTCTCAGGTGAATGATGTGACCTGCCAGTCGGAAATCATCCCGGGACTCTACTTTACCGGTGAGGTTCTGGATATTCAGTTTCAGTGCGGCGGCTTCAATCTCCAGAACGCATGGAGCACGGGGAGAAGGGCGGCTGCTCACATAAACGAATCCATGGGTATGATTGACGCGGATTCACAAAATTGAGGATGTAATAAGCAGGAGCATGAGATACAGGATAAGTCAGATAAAACTGAAACCGGGGCAGCACCTGAACCTTCTTGAAAAGGAGATATCGAGGGCAATATCCCCAAAGGGGGAGCACCTGAAGGTTTCAAACGTAAAAATCGTAAGGGAGTCCATAGACGCACGCAAAAAACCAAATGTGAAGCTTGTCTACACGGCAGACTTTGACTGTGACGCAGAGCTAAATCTGCCAAAGGCGAAGGAAGAGAAGTATCGGGCGCCATTTACGAATGAAGAACTTGGTCTGCTCACGGGTGCGTCGCAGCAAGATTCTCACGTAAAGCGTCCTATCGTAGCAGGGTATGGACCTGCAGGAATTTTTGCAGGCCTGATGCTGGCAGAGTGGGGACTGCGCCCGGTGATCATAGAGCGGGGCGAGCCGGTTGACGAGAGAATAAAGACGGTGGAGCGTTTCTGGGAAACGGGAAAGCTTAACCCGGAATCAAACGTCCAGTTCGGAGAAGGGGGAGCCGGAACATTTTCCGATGGTAAACTTACGACAGGCATCAAGGACGTTCGTATAAGAAGGGTTTTAGAGGAGTTCGTATCCGCAGGAGCAGACCCTTCGATCCTCTATAAGCAGAGGCCTCACATAGGGACGGATAAACTCAGGGGCATTGTTAAGAACATCAGAAAGAAGACGGAGCGCCTGGGTGGAGAGTTCCTGTTCAGCACAAGACTGGAGGAGGTAATCACAGACTCCAGCGGAAACCTTACGGCGATTAAAATACACGATAACAAAACTTTGGAGGACAGGGTGATAGAGGCGGATCGCCTCATCCTGGCAACGGGACACAGTGCAGCAGACACCTTCGGGATGTTGCTTGATAAGGACATCCGTATGGAGCAGAAGCCTTTTTCCATAGGGGTCAGGATAGAACATGCGCAGGAGAATATCGACAGAGCGCAGTACGGCAGGCCGGAACTTGCGGAACTGATAGGCCATGCGGAGTACAAGCTGAATCACAGGTGCGAAAACGGCAGGGGCGTGTACACCTTCTGCATGTGCCCGGGAGGCAGGGTGATAAACTCGTCTTCAGAGCCTGAGACTGCAGTGACCAACGGCATGAGCATCAGCGAAAGAAACAGCGGAACTGCAAACAGCGGACTTCTCGTGGACGTGAGGACGGAAGACTTTGAATCCGATCATCCTCTGGCAGGCCTGGAGTTTCAGAGAAAGTACGAGAAAAGGGCATACAAGGCGGCAGGTGAAAGGGGAATGCCCGTCACCACATATGGCAGCTTCAGAAAGGATAGAGACGACGTAGTCAGAAGCTGTCTGCCTGAATTTGCAGGGGATGCGATTGTGGAGGCCATGCCCCACCTGGGAAGAAAGCTAAAGGGATTCGATAATGAGGACAGCGTAATTACCGGCATCGAGTCCAGGAGCTCTTCTCCGGTCAGGATTGTGAGAGATGAGACGGGACACTGTTCTATAAGAGGGATTATGCCGGCAGGAGAAGGCCCCGGGTATGCGGGCGGAATCATGTCCGCGGCAGTTGACGGGATCAAGACAGCCGAAAAGCTCGTTTCAGGCAGGCTAAGGGATCTTGGCAGCGGCAACAGCTTGTGAAATAGATAAGAGCGCAGCTTCATCACAACAGAAGTTAAAGGAGAATTTGATTGCAGAATAATGAAACCACAGCTGGCGGAATGGTAAGCGTCAGCATAGAGGAAACCATAGACAGAACCGAACTCTTCGGCGGCATGGACAAGAATCTCAAGCTGGTCGAAGAGGAATACGGAGTGGATGTAATCCAGCGCGACAACAGTCTTCTGATAAAGGGCGAAAGGCCGGAGGAAGCCGCAAAGGTGCTGGAAGAGATGATAGCCGTTCTTGGAGGTCATGAGACGTTGGACGAACAGAAGATAAATTACATAGAGGATCTGAACAAAGAGGGGCGGTCTTTCAAGGAGGAAAACCCGGGTAAAAGCGTCATATGCTTCACCCACGACGGGAAACCGCTCAGAGCTAAGACGGCGGGTCAGGAAGGATACGTGGAGACCATACGAAGACGGGATGTGGTGTTTGGCATCGGCCCTGCAGGTACGGGTAAGACGTATACCTATATCCAGACGATGTATGAACTGAACCGTTTGTATGGCTGGAGCA
>JAFTHD010000259.1 GCA_017457585.1 Bacillota bacterium
CATGAAAACGACGCACTCCATTCCGAGAAGGGCTGCCGCCGTTGCCGTGGCAACGCCGTGCTGTCCTGCCCCGGTCTCTGCGATGAGCCTCGTCTTGCCCATCTTCTTTGCCAGGAGAGCCTGCCCCAGCACGTTGTTGATCTTGTGTGCTCCCGTGTGGTTCAGATCCTCCCTCTTCAGGTATATCTTCGCTCCGCCAAGGTCTTTCGTCATCTTTTCGGCGTAGTAGAGCCTGGACGGTCTTCCTGCGTATTCGTTAAAAAGTTCCGTAAGTTCCGCGTTGAACTCCGGGTCATTTTTGTAGTGCTCGTATGCTTCTTCCAGTTCGATGACAGCATTCATAAGCGTCTCCGGTATGTACTGTCCTCCGTGGATTCCGAAGCGTCCCTTCGGGTTAGTCATTCTTCTCTTCCTTTCCTGCGCTTCTCGCTAAAGCGGTAAATTCTCTCATCTTCTCAGGGTCTTTCACACCGTCCGTCTCGATTCCTGAACTGATGTCCACGGCGTATGGCTGCAAAGTTTCCGCAGCCTCTCTCACGTTGCCTATTCCAAGGCCTCCTGCGAGAAAGTATGGCCGTCCTACCTCTCGTGCCAGGCTCCAGTCAAAGACTTCGCCCGAGCCTGCTCCAGAGTCCAGGAGAACCATATCGGCTTCCGTCGCCCTGACCTTTTCAAGGTCTTCCTCGCTTCCCACTTTGAAAGCTTTTATGATGGGCTTATCGGTGAGTTCCCTGAGCCTTCTGATATACTTTTCGTCCTCGCTTCCATGAAGCTGGGCGATATCTATGATTCCTTCTGCTAAAAGATAGGCCACCTTCTCCGGTGCTGCATCGACGAATACGCCTACAGCCTGAATGCCGGTTGCCAGCATGCGCTTTAGCTCCCTCGCCTTCTCCTCCGTGACGTACCGTTTGCTCTTCTCTGCAAAGACGAAGCCTATGAAGTCCGGCCGGCACCCATTAGCCGCCTCTATATCGGCAGGTCTTGAAAGACCGCAAAGTTTCACCTTCGTCATATGCCTCTCTCACCTGCCCGTCTCAGCTCCTCGAGCCTTGCCTTCTTATCCTCCGCCCTCATCAGGTACTCCCCTATGAGCACAGCGTCGGCTCCGATGCCCTTTAGTTTCGCCACATCCTCTGGCCCTGCAACGCCGCTCTCCGATACGAAGATAACTTCCTCCGGTATGCGCTGTCGCAGCTTCCTGCTGTTGTCCGTATCAACGGAAAAGTCCTTGAGATTCCTGTTGTTGACGCCGATTATGCGCGCGCCTGCCTTGACGGCCGACTCCACTTCTTCTCCATCGTGTGCCTCAACGAGAGCCGAGATACCCAAAGCATCGCAAATTGCAATGTATTCCGCGATCTGCGCCTGATCCAGTATGGCGCAGATGAGGAGCACGGCCTCTGCTCCAAGGGTTCTCGCCTCGTATATCATGTACTCATCCACCGTGAAGTCCTTGCGGATACAAGGTGTGCTTACAGCGGCGGTAATCTCCTTCAGGTAGTCGTTTTTTCCCAGGAACCACTTGGGCTCCGTCAGCACAGAAATGCAGTCTGCACCTGCGCCCTCGTACTCCTTCGCGATATCGAGATAGGGAAAATCCGGCGCTATGAGACCCTTTGAAGGGGATGCCTTCTTGCACTCGCAGATGAAGGAAATCCCATCGCCTTGAAGGGCTTTCTCAAACGCGAATGCGCCCATTCCTGCGGCCTCTGCCTGTCGTCTCACCTCGGCCAGGCTCAGCACCTTTTTTGCTTCTTCAGTTCTAAACCTCGCATAGTCCGCCAGTTTGTCAAGAATCGTCATATCCTTATGCCTTTCCTTCAATCCGTTATTTCTATTCAGGTCTGTTGCTCACCTGGATGAGCTTTTCCAGAGTCTCAAGGGCCTTCCCGGAATCGATCAGATCTGCAGCCAGCTTGATTCCTTCCTCGAAGGACTCCGCCTTGCCGCCGATGTACAGCGATGCTCCGGCATTCACGAGCACTGCATTTCTCTTGTGACCCTTCTCTCCTGCCAGAATATTCCTCGTAATCTGAGCGTTTTCTGCCGGCTCTCCTCCCCTCAGGTCTTCCTTTGTACATCGTTCAAAGCCGAACTGCTCAGGCGTAATCACGTAGGACTTGAACCATCCGTCTTTTATCTCGCATACGGTGGTCGGTGAGCTGAGAGATATTTCATCCAGCTTATCCTGTCCGTACACTACCATGCCCCGCTTCACGCCCAGGCTCATGAGCACCTGTGCCAGCGGCTCAGCCAGATATCCGTCGTAGACGCCGAGAAGCTGCATGGTAGGCGTTCCCGGATTTGTGAGCGGTCCTAAGATGTTAAACACCGTCCTGAAGCCCAGTTCCTTTCTGATAGGGCCTACGTACTTCATGGAGCTGTGGTATTTCTGCGCAAAGAAGAAGCACATGCCCACCTCATCCAGAAGCTCGATACACCGTTCAGGGCTCTGGTTTATGTTCACGCCGAGGGCCTCAAGGCAGTCAGCCGTTCCGCTCTTTGAGGAAGCTGCCCTGTTGCCATGCTTTGCAACCCTCATGCCGCCTGCTGCAGCGACGATTGCGGCCGTGGTGGAGATGTTGAAACTCTGGGCGTTGTCTCCGCCCGTTCCAACAATCTCAAACAGATCGTCTCCTGCCTCCACCTTGGTGGCGTGATCTCTCATTGCAGCGGCGCAGCCTGCGATTTCGTCGGTGGTCTCCGCCCTGGCGCTCTTCGTGGAAAGAGCCGCAAGAAATGCTGCATTCTGTGTGGCAGTGGTCTCACCGCCCATGATCTCGTTCATTACGGCGTAGGCCTCGTCGTATGTCAGATCCTCTTTGTTTACAATTTTAACGATTGCTTCTTTTATCATATCTATATCTCCTTAATAAAGTTTCTAAGCATGATTTTGCCGTCCGGCGTCATAATGGATTCAGGGTGAAACTGGACACCGTAGATAGGATACTCCCTGTGCTCCACAGCCATCACCTCACCATCGGTGGTTACGGCAGTTACTTTAAGCGCCTCCGGAATCTTACCTGCGTCTGCTGCCAGGGAGTGATACCTTGCAACAGGCATAATCTCAGGGCATCCTTCAAAGAGCTTGCTGTCCCCTATGGTTCTAATATCCGACTGCTTTCCGTGCATGAGTTCCTTCGCGTACGTGACCACTCCCCCAAAGGAGGCACAGATTGCCTGATGACCCATGCACACGCCAAGCGTCGGGATTTCTTTTCCCA